>DASVBM010000267.1:0-8786 GCA_036375835.1 Chitinophagaceae bacterium
TGGGGACAATTAATATTTCAAACAGGTAACACAACACAAGGCTGGGATGGAAAATATAATGGCGTTTTGCAGCCACAGGAAGTGTATGTATATGTGTTGAATGTAACCTTTACAGATGGTAAAACTTATCGCAAAAAAGGCGATATCACTTTATTAAGATAGAGGGCTATATGAAGACGATTCGAATTTATGTGAAGATTTCTATTGTGATAACTCTATGCATTCTAAAATATTCTTCCAATGCACAAGACCTCCATTTTTCACAATATTTCAATTCACCTTTATTAGTTAATCCTGCAAACACAGGATTTGCACCAGACGTTGATTGGCGCGTCGGAATTAATTACCGTAATCAATGGGCCAGCATTACACCGAACCCCTATAAAACAATGAGTGTTTGGGGCGATTTGCAATTATTCAATAACCGGTTCGAGAATGGCTGGGTGGGAGTTGGCGGCTCACTGCTTAAAGATGCGGCAGGCAGTGGCGGGCTTACCGCAACCCGTGGTTTTGCATCCGTTGCATATCATCAATTAGTAGGATTGAACAGCCTCGTCAGCGGAGGATTGAATGTTGGCTTTGTGAATAAAAGAATTGATCTGAACAAACTCACTTTCGATAATCAATGGAACGGGAAATTTTTCGATATCAAGTTTCCAAGCGGTGAGGCATTTGCAACGGACAGAAGAACATACCTGGACCTGCAGGCCGGGCTGAATTATGCCATTTTCCCAACAGACAACACGTATATCAACGCCGGGGTGAGCGCAATGCACCTCAATAAACCCACTGAATCTTTTTTTACCGGCAGCGAGTACAGCCAGGTGGTTCCTGTACGCTATACCGTTTTTTTAAACGGTGTATTCAAACTCAATGACCGCTGGATCGTTACTCCAAACACGTACATCAGTAAAATGGGCCCGGCGATGGAATTCGAGATTGGAGCGCTTGCCAATTATAACCTCAGCGGTGACGGTACAACGCAGTTATTGGGTGGTCTGTATTACCGGGCGGGGGATGCATTTGCGCCTGCGATCGGTTTCCAGTTGAATAATATGAAGCTTACGTTCAGCTATGACGCCACAACAAGTGACCTGGGGAAATACAATGCTACCCGGGGCGCTTATGAGTTTTCCATTGTGAAGACCGGCGTTTTCTCGCAAGGCAGGGGAATCAAGTGTAACATGCCTAGTTTCTGACATGAAAAATCCCGCTCGCGCGGGATCTTCCATATTGCCTGTCTCACCTACAGATCAATGATACTTTCCCCGTTACTATTGATGGTAAAATCATCTTGTTTGTAATACTTCCTGTATTTGTCGGAAGTTTCCTTTGACTGTTTCGTCCCGTTGATATAAAGCTCGCCCTGCTTTACCTGCACTTTATATCCTTTGCGTTTATCGATCAGGCCATCCTTTTCCAGCTCGTCAGTAAACGCACGCATGTGCTTCAGTTCTTCCTGCGCCTTCTGCATCTGGATCTTTGCCTTGCCCATGGCTTCCGTCACGTGCTTCTGAACGTTTTCCATTTCAAGGTGCATCTGTTTTTGCTGCTTTTCCAGGTTTTTCCCGACCTCGGCGAGTTGCGCTTCCATCTTCGAAAAATCAATTTCCCTGAGACCCTGGTCCGCTGCACGAAGTGAGTTTTCTATTTCCTCCCGGATGCGACGCTTGTCGATTTTTTCCATCGCCGCTTTTATTTCAGACCGGATCTTGCTGGCATCGAGTTTACTCATGGCAACGCGGAGTTCGGTCTCCATCTTCGACAGGTCAACCTGCTTCATTTCTTCGTCGAGCTTCTTCATGGACTGTTCCAGTTCCTTCATTGCCCGGTCAATATTGTCTATTCCAGGTTCATTTTCACCAGTACCGTGTTCGCCGGGCTTAACGGTGTCACTGACGAATGGTTTTGAAGCGGGACTTTGCGGTTTAACCGGTCTGGCCTGCCAGGCTGTACCGCCAATAAGAATGATAAGCAGAAAAAGAGGAAAAAATAATTTAACACGGCTGCGAACATTTTTCATGGTTTTAGTATTGGTGAAGAATGGTATTACGAATCATTTCGTATCAAATATACGACGATATTCGTATTTAGTTATTCCGGGGCAGGTTTTTAAAGAATATTAACAACTGCCCTGCTTTGCGGCAGCCGCCCGGCAGAATAAAAAAGGGCTATCCGGACTGTTCAAATGCCGGCCGAAAGCGGGGTTTGAACCGGGGGAAGAAGGGGCCAGGTTCGGAGCTGGTTTACCCTTCGTTTACCCTTTGTTTACCCTTCGTTTACCCCAGGGGTAAGTGAAGGGTAACTAACGGGTAGCTGAACGGTAACTGAAGACGGAACATGGTATTACTCCGGGTCGTTCCCGGAGTGGTTAAGCCATTCTTTTTTCACGATTGAAAAACAAAGGCCACCTCAAGTTTTATTGAGATGGCCTGGTTAAGCTGATTTTGGTAAAACCCGGCAGGTTATGACCTGATCCCGGTCTTCAGGATTGTTTCCGCAGGTTTACGGTTCCGGTAATCTTCCGCTTTCAGGGAAGCATCCATCTCGCTCATCCTTGCCTGTTCCTGGTCCATTTCCTGCTCCAGCGCAGTGAAATCAATGTGTTGACCCGCATCGGGAGCAGCACTCATCTGTTCCTGCACCGCATCCATTTCCGCATTGATATTATTGAAATCGATTTTCTGGCTCTGGTCTACCGTTACTGTTTCCGCAGTTGCGGTGGCGAAGCTGCGGCCAAAGCTGGCAAAAGCCATTATGCGCGCTCTCCTGCCTTTATATACTGCTGTTTTCACTTCGTTAGTAGTAGCAACCGCCAGCGCCTGGAGTTCAGCGTCCATTTCTGCAAGCGTTCTGTCCAACTCGCTTAACGATACAATAGCGCGAACCTTTGACCGGCGGTCCTTACAGCATTGCTTGCGGTTCTTGCATTTCGAACTGTCATCTCCATTTACTGAGGCACCGGCAGTGACCGAGCTGAGCAGAAATACTGCCAGCGCGATGGTGTTAGTTAAGGTGAATATCTTTTTCATGATGTAAGGTTTCTATATGTTGTTTCAGTTGATTTACGAACTAATTCGTAGCAAACATACTATCGGTTTTTCTTCTGCCAAATCCTGTCATGGAGATTCATAAATGTTTAACAACTAGCCTGCTCCGGTTCTTCAGCCCCTATAAAACGATTACAGACAGGCGAATGTCCCAAATGACAGATGAGCGGAAAATCGCCGGGATAAACAGCGTTAAGCATCATTAACAGCAGGTGCGTCGGGCAGATTTTTGATGAATTTCCATTAACAGTAATTAACACGGATCAAGGAGACCGGAATGGATTCGGGTATTTCCCGGATGGTATGCTCTTTCTCTGCTTAATTTTACTGAAACGTAAATAATTGACGGGTATAAATACATTGAAAGGCACTCATCTGCAACAGTTCAGGGCGATCGTTGGAGATGTGCATGTGCTGGTTGATGAAGAATCACTTGAGAAATATTCCCGGGACCAGACAGAACAACTCTCCTATTTTCCCGAGGTAGTATTGAAACCGGGGAGCGCTGAAGAGATCGCAGCGATCATGCGTATCTGCAATGCGGACCGCATACCGGTCACTCCCCGCGGAGCCGGAACGGGATTGAGTGGCGGTGCACTGCCTCAACTGGGGGGCGTGGTAATCAGCACCGAACGACTGAACCGTATACTGCAGATTGATGACGAGAATCTCCAGGTGGTAACCGAACCCGGCGTGATCACGGAAGTACTGCAGAATGCAGTAAAAGAAAAGGGATTGTTTTATCCGCCTGACCCGAGCAGCCGGGGCTCCTGTTTTATTGGAGGAAATATTGCCGAAAACAGCGGCGGTCCGAAGGCGGTAAAATACGGGGTGGTTAAAGACTATGTCCTGAACCTGGAAGTGGTGTTACCTACCGGCGAGGTGATCTGGACCGGTGCCAACGTGCTTAAGAATGCAACCGGATACAATCTCACACAACTGATGGTGGGCAGTGAAGGGACGCTGGGTATTGTTACAAAAATCGTTTTGCGGTTGTTGCCTTACCCGGCTTACGAGCTGCTGATGCTGGTTCCGTTTTCGTCGCTGGAACGTGCCGGGGCCGCGGTAAGCGCTATATTCCGTGCCGGATTCATACCCAGCTGCCTCGAGCTGGTAGAAGTAGACGCGCTGAGGATCGTTGCCGCAATGGTAGACAGCAATGCGGTACCCGTGGGGGATGATGTAGAAGCACACCTGCTGGTAGAAGTGGATGGCAATAATTCAGACGTGCTGATGAGCGAGATGGAAGCGATCAGTGGCTTACTGTCGGAATACGGAGCCGGAGACATCCTTTTTGCAGAGGATGCCCAGCAAAAAGCCGAGCTCTGGAAACTCAGGCGAAGGGTTGCGGAAGCGGTGAAGCTGGATGGCTATACTATTGAAGAAGATACCGTGGTGCCGAGGGCTGCACTACCGGAATTGATCCGTGGCGTAAAATCGCTTGGCAAACAGCATGGTTTCGAGGCGGTCTGCTACGGCCACGCCGGTGACGGCAATCTGCACATCAGGATCAAAAAGCCGGGAACGCTCAACAGCCAGGAAGATGAAGCGATGGTTAAGGGACTGCGGGCCCTGTTTCAACTGGTACATTCACTGGGTGGCACGATCAGCGGAGAACATGGAATCGGGCTGGTACAAAAAAACTATATGGATATTGTGTTTGACGAAGCTGCACTGCGGCTGATGCGGGGGATTAAGCAAACCTTTGACCCGAATAACATTCTGAATGCAGGTAAGATTTTTGATATGCAGCAGATTGATGCCGCAACTGTCTAAAGAGAATATATGAAACAACTGATTATTTTTTTAGCGATCGTTACCGCGATACCGGTTTTTGCACAGCAGGTTGAGGAACCGGAAGCCGACACAAAAGGTAAGTTCAGAAAAGAAAACATGTTCATCGGCGGCGGGCTAAACCTGGGCGCGGGCAGTGGAATGTTCGCGATAGGGGTATTGCCGGAAGTGGGATACAGCGTGACCAAATGGCTGGATGCAGGTGTTTCATTTAACCTGAACTACCAGACGATGCGGGAAGATGATTACTGGACCGGCGCCACCTATGCCCGCAACCGTTATTTCAATTACGGAACGGGCGTGTTCCTCCGCATCTGGCCGGTGAAGTTTCTACATCTTACCGTACAGCCGGAATATAACTGGATCAACGTAAGCCGGCAGCTGACGTCTACCGGACAAAAAGAGCGGCGGACATTGCATGCCGAAAGCCTGCTGGTGGGCATCGGCTATGGCAGCAGGGAAATCGGGAACCAACTGAGTTATTTTACGCTGATGATTGACGTGGCACAGAATATCAATTCGCCTTACCGCGACCAGTATAATCGCGCGGATCCCGTATTCAGGACGGGAATTGGATTTTATCTGGGCCGGAGAAGATAGCAGCCGGCTCGGCTACCACAGCAATTCTTTCCTTCCAGCTTTCATACAGGAAACCCTGCATTGAAAGCAGTTCGATATGCCGGAGCAGGTGATCATAAAATCCTGCAGAATTGAGGATGATGATCTTTTTGCTGTGTATCTGCAAAGTATTCCAGGTGAGCAGTTCAAACAGTTCGTCGAGGGTGCCATAACCACCGGGCAGAACCAGCGCCGCATCGCAGCGTTCGTACATCATCTTCTTGCGCGTATGCATGTCATTAACTACGTGCAGTTCGGTAAGCCCGAGGTGCTGGGTTTCCCATTCAACCAGTAGTTCCGGTATTATTCCCACGACCTTTCCGCCGTTGTTCATTACAGCGTCCGCGACCACACCCATCAGTCCTTTTCTGCCGCCGCCGTATATCATCCGGATCCGGTGTGCGGCCAAAAGCTCCCCGAGTTCGCGGGCATGCAGGGTAAACAAGGGATCACTCCCCTCACGCGACCCACAGAAAACTGCCATGCTGCCTGGCATCATATATCAGATTGACTGGCAATATTAGCTCAATATTTTTTACTACTTTTCGCCTTCTAACCATCGCCTATGTCACCGGCTTTATTGTTCTCATTTGTCATCGGTTATTTTGCGCTGTTGCTCGTGGTAGCCTGGTATACCAGTCGTAATTCCAATAATGAATCATTCTTTATTGGCAACAGGAAAAGTAACTGGATGCTTGTTGCTTTTGGAATGATCGGCACTTCCCTGAGTGGTGTGACCTTCGTGAGTGTTCCCGGAGCAGTGGGCAAAGAAGCTTTCGCTTATTTTCAGATTACGCTTGGTTACCTGATCGGCTATATTGTAATAGCATATGTTCTGCTGCCTTTATATTACCGCATGAACCTCACCTCGATCTATAATTACCTGAGTTCAAGGTTAGGTTTCGCGTCTTATAAAACAGGAGCATCGTTTTTCATCCTGTCGCGGACGCTGGGAGCTACTGCCCGGCTTTACCTGGTGGTGAACATCCTGCAGGCTGCGATACTCGATAAGTTCGGAGTTCCATTCTGGCTAACCACTTTGATCATCCTGGTGATGATCCTGCTTTACACATATGAAGGGGGCGTAAAAACAATTGTATATACGGATACGCTGCAAACCACCTGCATGCTTGCCGGGCTGATCATCTGTGTATTCTATATTCTGAACACCATGAACATGGGTTTTGGAGAAAGTGTCAACCTGATGCGGGAAAAAGGGTTTAGTAAAATCTTTTACACCGACTTTCACAGCAAATATTTTTTCCTGAAACAGATCCTGGCGGGTGCATTCATTACAATCACGATGACGGGGCTTGACCAGGAAATGATGCAGAAGAACATCTCGGTAAAAACGCTGGGCGACTCACAGAAAAACGTGGTGACCCTGGGCTTTATCATGCTTGGGGTGATTCTGCTGTTTCTTTTCCTTGGAGGATTGCTGCATTTGTTTGCTGAACGGGAAAGCCTGACAGCGGCCGGGGATAAACTTTTCCCGACGATAGCCCTCGAGCACATGCCACCTTTTATTTCGATCATATTCATCATTGCGCTGATCTCTGCACTTTTTCCCAGCGCCGACGGTGCGATCACTGCATTAACCTCATCATTCTGCATTGACATTATCGGGCTGAAAAGAAGGGAAGACTGGAATGATGCGGATAAAAAAAGAATAAGGCAACGGGTACACCTTGTATTCGCCGCGGTGTTTCTCATTTTCGTTATGGTATTTCACTGGGTGAACAACCCCAGCATGATCGGCGTAATCCTTAAGGTAGCGGCTTACACTTACGGGCCATTGCTGGGTTTATTTGCATTCGGGATACTAACCATGAGGCAGGTACACGACAAGGCTGTACCTTATGTTTGCGTGGTGGCGCCACTGCTCTGCCTGTTAATCGATACATTTCAGAAGCAGATATTCGGGGCTTACGAAATCGGGCTGGAACTGCTTATCATTAATGGCCTTTTAACTTTCATTGGCCTGTTTTTAATATCGCGACCAAAACCCGGTAAGATTGCAGCTGGTTAACGAACTTGCAGAGAAATATGCTGACCGGTTCAGTACCGTTCAGGACGAGTTACCCGATAGGGTTTATCGCGAAACATTGTCTGTTCACCCGCATGCGCACATGCTCAGCAGCAGGTTGCAGGGTCTGTTCCTGAGCTTCATCAGCACGATGTTACAACCTCGCCATATCCTTGAAATAGGCACGTTCACGGGTTACAGTGCCTTATGCCTGGCCAGAGGTTTAGCCAGCGATGGACAGCTCCACACCATTGAATTACGGGAGGCAGATGCTGAAGTCGCTGCAGGTAATTTTAAGATTTCAAAAGCCGCAGATCAGATATTTTTGCACCGTGGGAATGCGTTAGAAATCATCCCTTCATTGGATTATACATGGGACCTTGTTTTCATTGATGCAGACAAGACGAGCTACATCGATTATTATGAACAAGTGATCCCGCGTATGAGCGAAAACGGGTGGATTGTTGCCGACAACGTGCTTTTCCACGGAAAGGTACTGGAGGAAAATATTTCGGGGAAAAACGCACGCGCTGTTCATGCTTTCAACGAACATGTTGCTGCCGATCCCAGAACAGAGCAGGTGATGCTGACAGTGCGGGACGGGTTGATGCTCATCAAAAAAATAAAGTAATGCTGTTGAAAAAGATTTTTGCCGTCCTGGTTTTCTGCCTGGTAGTCTCAGGCGCTTTTGCCCAGGACAAAGTGGAAGAGTATATCCGAACCTACCAGGAACTCGCAATCAAAGAAATGTTACGTACCGGTGTTCCTGCTGCCATAACCCTTGCGCAGGGAATACTGGAATCACAGTCGGGGGAAAGTGACCTCGCGCGAAAATCCAATAACCACTTTGGCATAAAATGTAAAAACGACTGGACCGGTGCCACGGTTTACCATGATGATGACGCGCGTGGCGAATGTTTCCGCAGCTATGATAACGCGGAGCAATCCTATCGCGATCATTCGGATTTTCTGAAGAGCAGGCCACACTATACCTTTCTTTTTTCACTTGATCCCACAGATTTCGAAGGTTGGGCAAAAGGTTTGAAAAAAGCGGGGTATGCCACCAGTCCAACATATGCAGACCGGCTGATCGGCCTGATCCGGCGTTATAACCTGCAGGAATATACGTTGGTAGCATTGAACAGGAAAAAAGGCAACGAGGATGAAATGTTCAGCTATGCGAAAGATGAAACACCGGATATTCCTGAGCAGCCGGCAGATACCACAAGGGACGTTGAAGCTGTAGCACCGAACAGCGGTACAGGTGAAGCTGAAACTGTTCCGGCGGCGGTCATTTT
>DASVBM010000277.1:0-6176 GCA_036375835.1 Chitinophagaceae bacterium
TTTCCAAGCGCATTCTGCCTGATCTGATGCAGAAGTAATTGCTGGAAAAAGATGTTGATGTCCCTGCAGGCAAAATGCCCGTGCCAGAATAAAGCCATTTTCTCCCTTAGCTGTGCATCTGTATTCACCATCTCGTCCAACCAGGTGAGGTTCAGGTTTTTCAGGTCCTGCCGGCTCTGATCCCTGATCTTTTTTCTTGTGGCATTATCCAGCCCGTTCTTTCGCAGCGCTTCCATTTTCGCAGCGTCACCGAGTCCCATAAACAACCCTTTGACGGCGTTGTCAGCTACATCGAAATAGGTTGGAACCGGTGAGGATGCTTTGGCTAACGCTTCGTAGATCTTGTGGTGATTTACCCTTGAAAGGTCTTTGAGGTTTTCGGCAGCAACACCAAACCCGGCGCGCCAGAGCAGGTGCTGGTTTTTCATCTGTGTAGTAACGGCCATCTGTTGTGGTTGAGTTCGATTGACCGGATAACGTTACGAAAGTTTAACAGCATATGCCGGAATTGTTAAGTTTTTGTCGGCCCTGTTCTGGTAGTTCTTCCGCTATCGGCGAACCAATCTTAACTCCTCCGATGAAACTCAGTGCTTTAATAATAATCCCTGATCTTATCCACGTCCGCAGGACCAGGTAATTATGGAATCTGCTGGCTGAAGGCTTATTTTTATGCAGTGAAGATCCGGGCCATCAAATACGCTTATCCTTTTGTGATGTTCGTGCTGGCATGGATCGCTTTCGGTTCGCGGGGATGGTTAACTTTCCTCCCGGTAATATGGTCCTACGCGATCATTCCGTTGATGGAGCTGCTGATTAAACCGGATTCATCCAATCTTGATGCCGCAGAGGAAGAAATGGCCAGGAACGACAGGCGCTATGATTTTATTCTGTATGCCACGGTGCCGCTGCATTATGCCTCGATGCTCTTTTTCCTTTTTTCTTTGCAGCAACCTGCGCTCACAGCCTGGGAATATGCCGGCAGGATACTGAGCATGGGTTTGCTTTGTGGCGTTTTCGGAATCAACGTTGCGCACGAACTGGGCCACCGGGTGACCCGGTTCGAACAGACACTGGCTAAGATCATG
The DNA here is from genome assembly GCA_036375835.1 of Chitinophagaceae bacterium. GTDB lineage: Bacteria > Bacteroidota > Bacteroidia > Chitinophagales > Chitinophagaceae > JAEZDC01. The sequence goes on from DASVBM010000277.1 coordinate 1,086, forward strand.
CTGCTGTCTTCGCAGTACATGCATTTTTTCATTGAACACAATAAAGGACACCATAAACGCGTCGCTACGCGCGAGGACCCGGCTTCAGCGAGACTGAACGAATCATTGTTTCAGTTTTATGCCAGGAGTATCGTATTTTCTTATCTGAGCGCATGGGAAATCCAAAGGAAAGAGTTGCGGAAGAAGCAAAAGCCTTTCTTCAGTATACACAATGAGATGCTGGTCTATCTGGTACTGCAGGTGGCATTGATTGCGGTGGTATTCCTTCTGTTCGGATGGCTGATCACTCTTTGTTACCTCGCAGCGGCCGGGTTTGGAATAGGGTTACTTGAAGCAGTCAATTACATCGAACACTATGGTTTGTCGCGAAGGCAGGTGGAAGGTGGCCGTTATGAGCGCGCCATGCCGGTGCACAGCTGGAACAGCGATCATATAATCGGCAGACTTTCTTTATTCGAGCTGAGCCGGCACAGTGACCATCATTTTCTCGCCAGCAGAAAGTACCAGGTATTAAGGCATCATGCCGATTCACCCCAGATGCCTACCGGTTATCCCGGCATGATCATTCTCGCACATTTTCCGCCATTGTTTTTCCGGGTAATGAAAAAACAGATGAAAAAATATAAACTGGAAACGACTTAAAGCCTGCTGTTCTTAATTTCCTCTACAACCCCGGGATCGAGCAGGGTGGTGATGTCACCCAGATTCTCTGTTTCACCTTCGGCTATCTTGCGGAGGATGCGTCGCATGATCTTACCGCTTCTTGTTTTCGGCAGCCCGGTTACAAACTGGATCTTATCCGGTTTGGCAATAGCCCCGATAATACGTGTGACGGTCTGCAGGATGTCCTGCCTTGTGAGTGATTCGTCATTATGCCTGCCGTTAAAGATTACATACGCATAAATTCCCTGCCCTTTTACCGGGTGCGGGTAACCTACCACTGCACTTTCCACAACACCCGCGTGCATGTTAATAGCGTTTTCCACTTCGGCTGTTCCAATACGGTGACCGCTTACGTTCAGTACGTCATCTACCCTGCCGGTGATCCGGTAAAATCCGTTTTCGTCCCTCAGTGCGCCGTCGCCGGTGAAATACAGGTTATCATACGCGGAAAAATAATTCAGCCGGCATCGTTCGTGGTCGCCGTAGGTTGTCCGCAGTATTCCCGGCCATGGAGCCCTGATACACAGGTTGCCGCTTACATTGTTGCCGTGAATTTCGGCGCCGTTTTCATCCACCAGGAGAGGTTGTACGCCTGGCAACGGCAGTGTGGCGTAGGTGGGTTTTGATGGTGTTATACCGGCAAGATTCGAGATCATAATGCCTCCGGTTTCTGTCTGCCACCATGTGTCAACGATGGGGCAGTGTTTTCTGCCGATGTGATCATCGTACCAGTGCCAGGCCTCTTCATTGATCGGCTCTCCCACCGTTCCCAGTGTTTGCAGGCTTTCGAGCTGGTGGCCGTGTACCGGACCAAGACCAAATCCCATCAGACTGCGTATCGCGGTAGGGGCTGTATAAAGGATGTTCACTTTGTATTTATCCACGATATCCCAGAACCGCCCGGCATCAGGCCAGGTTGGCACTCCCTCAAACATCAACGAAGTAGCGCCGGCAGCCAGCGGACCGTATACAATATATGAGTGGCCGGTAATCCAGCCGATATCCGCTGTGCAGAAATGGATATCCTGCGGTTTGTACTGGAAAACGTTGACGAAGGTATAGGCTGTGTACACCATGTAACCGCCGCAGGTATGGACAACTCCTTTGGGCTTGCCGGTGGAGCCGGAAGTATACAATATAAACAACGGGTCTTCCGCATCCATCTCTTCGGCCGGGAAGGAAACGATGCCGTTCACCTCCACCTGTGATTCTGCATGCTCCATTTCATCTTCCCACCAGACGTCTCTTCCCTTGATCATTGACACCGGGGTACGGGTGCGGGTATAAACAATTACCCGCTTCACCGTCTTGTTGCCGATGAGTGCGTCGTCGATTACACTTTTCAAAGGAATGTCTTTTGCGCCGCGATAGGCACCATCACAGGTGATGATGTATTCCGCTTTTGCATCGTCAAGCCGGTCGGCAATACTTTGTGCGGAAAATCCGCCGAATATCACCGAATGAATTGCACCAATACGTGCGCAGCCCAGCACCGCATAGACGAGTTCGGGGACCATGCCCATGTAAATGCAAACGCGGTCGCCTTTTTTGACCCCATTATTCTTCAGCATCTGCGCAACCTGGCATACCCTTTTGTGCAGGCGGTTCCAGGTTACGATGCGCGTTCTTTCTTCCGGGTTATTCGGCTCCCAGATGATCGCCGGATCATTTCCCATTTTTTCGAGATGGCGGTCTATGACGTTTTCAGTGATATTGAGCTTGCCACCCTTAAACCATTCGATCTTCGGCTCTTTGAAATTCCATTCAAGCACCTTATCCCATTTTCTTCTCCACTTGAAATGACCGGCGACTTCGCCCCAGAATCCTTCGGGGTCGTCAACACTTTTCTGCCAGGCTGACTTGTATTCGTCGTAGGTTTTGATCTGGTAGGGATAAGACATAGTAATGGGTTTTGAAGGGAATAAAACTAAAATAATTTCGATTAAGCCGGCCGTATTCTGATAACTAGTTTAAACCGTGAAAGCAACCGATTCACTTACCTTTGGTCAAACGATAGTAATGTCGATCGAAGTAAAGCACCTGCTGAAGGTTTATGGCGAACAGAAAGCAGTGAACGATCTTTCTTTTTCGCTGAACAAAGGCGAAATTGTTGGGTTCCTGGGACCGAACGGAGCGGGTAAAAGTACCACGATGAAAATGATCACCGGCTTTTTACGGCCGGACGCCGGGACTGCAACAGTCGCCGGGATAGACGTAATGACGGACCCGATAGCGGTAAAGCGGAAGATCGGGTACCTTCCTGAGGCTAACCCATTGTATTACGACATGTACGTGAAGGAATACCTGGGTTTCATTGCCGGTGTTCACGGGGTGCCTGAAAAGCATGCGAGAATTGCAGCAGTAATTGAACTTACCGGGTTGCAGGTGGAACAAAAGAAAAAGCTGGGACAGCTTTCAAAAGGTTTTAAGCAAAGGGCCGGGCTCGCTGCGGCATTGATACACGACCCGGAAGTGCTGATCCTGGATGAGCCTACGAGCGGATTGGATCCAAACCAGATTATAGAGATCAGGAATGTAATAAAAGCCCAGGGTAAAAATAAAACGGTGCTGTTCTCCTCGCATATTCTGCAGGAAGTGGAAGCGATCTGCGACCGGGTCATCATTATAAACAAGGGGCAGCTGGTGACAGACGACCGCTTAAGTGCCCTGCGCAGCCGCAAACAGAGCAATGGCGTGGTGAAAGTGTCATTCAAAGAGTCTCCCGAACCGGAATGGTTGCAACGGCTTCCAGCAGCGGGATCGGTAAACCGAATTGACGCCACTCACTGGGAAATCGTATCCGCAACGCCCGAAGCGCTGCGCAAGCAATTGCTTGAATTGTCTTTGCAGCACAATCTGAATATTGTTTCTTTGCAAACCGAAGGAAGCAGCCTCGAAGACGTGTTCCGTCAGTTAACCAGGGGCTGATTCAGCACAACCGGCTTCTCCTGATAGCTGCTATTCCGGATGAAAGATGAAGTGCTTGCGACGCAACGAAGATGCCATGCAAAACTGCAGCCGGTATCAGAAAATAATAAACAAACAAACTGGAAGTTATGAGCGTAATTATCGAAGTACATGCAAGACAGATCCTCGACAGCCGCGGTAATCCAACAGTGGAAGTGGACGTGGTAACAGACGAAGGTGCACTGGGAAGAGCTGCTGTTCCAAGTGGGGCAAGCACTGGTATTCACGAAGCAGTGGAACTGCGGGATAATGACAAAAAGAAGTATGTAGGTAAGGGGGTGCTGAAGGCGGTGAAGAATGTAAATGAGATTATTGCGGAATCTCTCGTTGGGCAGGATGTGGCGCAGCAGGCTGCTATAGATGAATTGCTGCTGGAACTGGATGGTACTCCCAATAAGGGAAAACTTGGCGCAAATGCAATGCTGGCGGTGAGTATGGCAGTTGCAAAGGCTGCGGCAGAAGAGGCTGCACTGCCTTTATTCCGGTATGTAGGCGGTACCAATGCAAAGACATTGCCGGTGCCTATGATGAACATTCTGAATGGAGGCGCGCACGCGGATAATAAAATCGATTTCCAGGAATTCATGGTGATGCCGGTTGGTGCAGCGAATTTCAGCGAGGGCCTTCGCTGGGGTGTTGAAATATTTCACTCCCTTAAGTCGGTGCTGAAGAAAGCCGGCTACAGCACAAATGTCGGTGATGAAGGTGGTTTTGCCCCCAATATCAAAAGCAACGAAGAGGCAATTGAAACGGTGCTGGAAGCGATTACCGCCGCGGGGTACAAAGCGGGCACTCAGGTGCAGATCGCGATGGATGCTGCCAACAGCGAACTCTGGGATGGAAAAAAGAAAAAATACATTTTCCATAAAAGTAATGGTAAGGAGATGACCAGCGAGCAGCTGGTGAAGTACTGGGAGAAATGGGTTAAACAGTACCCCATCGTTTCTGTAGAAGATGGAATGGCAGAAGACGACTGGGCAGGCTGGCAGATGCTCACTGAAACCATTGGCGACCGTTGCCAGCTGGTAGGTGATGATCTTTTCGTAACCAATGTTACCAGGCTACAGCAGGGTATCGATAAAGGAGTTGCGAATGCGCTGCTGGTAAAAGTGAACCAGATTGGTACTGTTACCGAAACGATCAATGCGGTGACGCTTGCACAGCACAATGGGTACAATACTATTATGAGCCATAGAAGCGGCGAAACGGAAGATACTACTATCGCCGACCTGGCGGTTGCGCTTAACTGCGGACAGATCAAAACCGGTTCTGCATCACGTACAGACCGTATGGCAAAATACAACCAGTTGATAAGGATCGAAGAAATGCTCGGTTCCACCGCCATTTATCCGGGTGGAAAACTGAGGTTTGGGAGGTAACTTTTCCACGCCGGTGAAATGCAGCAGAAATGGATTCAGAGATGCCCTAACTTAGTAGGGCATCTTATTTTATGCAAATACT
>DASVBM010000116.1:0-9158 GCA_036375835.1 Chitinophagaceae bacterium
GGACTTAGCGGCTTCTTCCGCGGCCCGGTTCATAGCAAGGATCGCTTTATCTACATGAGAACCGAGACCCACAGCCCGCAGGGCAGTTTCCACTTTCTGTGCTTCGGGTGGCATCCAGATCTTGTGAAGGGTACTGTTGAAGAACCCATCGACTACGCTAAGCCTGTTGCTGCTGTTCTGGGAACCGATGATCAATGCTTCTTTGAGACCGGAAGCGATCTCTGATTGGGTGAGGCCACTGTTATTAAGGATATTCCCGGTAGTGCCACAGCTACTGGCCAGTAGCATAAATGGAAACGCGAGGAGTAAAAGACGCTTCATAAAACTGATTTTCCCTTTGACTTTAAAATTTATGCCAGATTAAACGGCGGAGTGTTAATTAGCGCCGCTTTCGCTTCGGGCTGAAGAGGACATTCAACCAGTGGTTCATTTTTGCCATCGGCAGGCACCGCGGGTAATAGCTGAGCATTTCCGGTGATTATTTTTACAGTGCTTTACCAGGTCACTTGCGCACACGGTCTGATCACGATCTGATCACTCTCGCGGTTGAAGGCGGAACGGAGTTCCAGTGCAGTACCATAGGATTGCGAACGGGGTAATATCCCTGTAAAGTCCCTATAAGGTCCCTATAAAGTCCCTATAAGGTCCCTATAACTCATTTCAACGCCCGGAACGCGGTCGTATGGAATGCATAGATTGCCTGGCCGGCAACTTCGGATCAGCTGGTTACCGGATGAAAGAGAATAACGGGAATGAAACGTTATCTGCCGAAGACCTTTTTCAGGATTTCGGAGGTGCGGGCAACGGGATCCTTGCGGATCTTCATCTCTTCCAGCGCCACCTGGTAGAATATTCCAAACAATGCCTTGTCGGTAACATAGGCTGCGAGGTCTGTATTCACCTTGTCTTTGCTGAAACGGTTATACGTAGTGAATACCGTGTTCCAGTGTTTGGTGGCATTGACCTTTTCGAGTGAATTTTCTATGACCGGGCGGAAGGCTTCGGTTAAGGCGATGCTGGTTTTATTGCGCAGGAAACGGGTGGCGGATGAATCACCGCCTTTCAATATACCCCAGGCGTCTTCGATGGTCATGCCTTTAATGGCGTTGATGAAGATCGGGGCGGCGTCTTTTGCGGCGTCTTCGGCAGCGCGGTTCATGGATAATATGGCGTCATCCACCTGCCTGCCCAATCCAACCCTTCGCAGCGTGGATTCTACTTTCTTCGCTTCTTCAGGCATCAGCACTTTTATGACCGCGTCGCGAAAGAACCCGTCTGTTGCCGAGAGTTTCTGAACACTGCGGTCGGTACCTGTTTCCAGTGCAGCCTTCAGGCCGGCCACCACGTCGCTGGTGCTGAGGGAATCACTTCCGGAGGCCGGCAGGATTTTCGCGACGGTACCGGAAGAATCTTTCTCCGCTACTTTTTTGATCAGTCCTCTTAATCCCTGAGCCTGTGTGAAATTAAATATGCCGATTCCAATCGATAATACCAGAAGTTTTTTCATGCGGAGGTGTTAGAGTTCAAATATAGCGGCAAGGGATGATAAGAACTGGTTAAAATAGATATATGACTGCGCTCCTCAGATGGGTAAGGGAGGCCCGCGGCTGAAATTCTTTATAAAATACACCCGGGGCAGTCCGTGCAACAGGGCCGTCGAGTATTTTTGTTATAATATTTGTTTATGAGATCGTTTTTCGCCCTTACCGCGCTGGCATTGATGATGAGCTGTAATTCGGAGCCGGGTCCCGACAACCCGCCTGTAAACACTCCTCCTGAACCTTCAAACATCAGCTATACCGTTGTGAACGTGTACCCGCACGACACTTCAGCTTTCACACAAGGCCTGCAGTGGTATAACGGTTATTTGTACGAAGGTACCGGCCTGGAAGGGCAAAGCCGGCTGATGAAGATGAAGCCGGAAGACGGCAAGCCTTTGCAACTGGTGAAGATCGACGACAATCTTTTCGGCGAGGGCATCACTATCCTGAACAATAAGATCTTCCAGCTCACCTGGCAGAATCACAGGGTACTGGTCTATGACCTTGCCACGCTTAAAAAGATAAAGGAGTTTAACTGGGATTACGAAGGCTGGGGCATCACCAATAACGGAAAGGATCTCATCATCAGCACGGGCAGCAACAACCTGTATTTTGTTGACCCGGAGACCTTCCGGCTGCTCAATACGGTGGGCGTGAACAGTAACTATGGCCCGCTCGGCAGCATTAACGAGCTTGAATACATCAAGGGAAAAGTGTACGCGAATGTCTGGGGCAGCGATTACATCGCGGTGATCAACCCGCAGTCGGGTGCGGTGGAAGGAAGGCTTGATTTTACCGGGTTGCTGGAGAAAAGCGGGAAAGGCAGCCAGGGAAATGAAAACGTTTTAAATGGCATCGCTTACGACTCGGTTCAGAACAGGCTTTTCATTACAGGTAAAAAGTGGCCGGCAATCTTTGAAGTGAAGCTGAACTGAGTCCTGCTGACTTTAATGGCGAAAGCTGATACATCCCAACGCACATGAAATCGAAATTGAAACAATTGCTTGTCTTCTTCTGCCTCCAGGCCCTGGCAATTAACGGGTTTACCAGGGGCGTAGTTCCGCGTGATGAATCCGAAGGCTTCTCCGGTAAGGTGTTCCTCATCAGTATTGGCGTGAACGATTATTCACGCAGCGGAAATTTATCTAACCTGATGTCGGCTGAGTCAGACGCTGAGCGGTTCCGTGAACGGCTGAAAAAAGACAGCAGTGTAAAGCAGGTGGTAGCATATAATTTCAGCAGCCGCCATACGAAAAGCGATATCATCGCGGCGTTTGAGGCCATATCAGGCAGCGCTGCCGCGAAAGACGCATTCGTGTTTTTTTGCGCGGTTCAATCGCTGGATGGAAAAATTTACCTCTCCGATAATTCCACCATCGCGGCTACCGAACTTTTTCAGCTCTCCCAGAACATCTATGCCTCGCGGCAGTTATTCTACCTGGACGCCTGCCATGGCGATCAGTTTACCGGCATACTGAAGCGAAAACTGATGAGCCATCCCGAAGAAAGTGCCATCGGAGACCTGAACAGGATTGTGCTGGCCATACGCGGTATGGCTATGGAAAACCGGGAAGGCGGATTTTTCACATTGTCGTATGCCCGGAACCCGGATATCCGGCTGATGGATGTTTTTTCGAAGCGGAACAGCCGGCAGATCAGGTTATTACACCAACTGTATACGTCGCTGGAAACGATGACCGACAAGATGACGATCGATTTTTTTTCTGAGCGGGATTATTACTCAACGGTAACGGCCACCGAAACAGAAGTACGCTCCACCATCAAACCCACGGGAGTAACAAAGGAAGAAACGAAACAGGCCAAAAAGAAAATCAGGAAAGGTGAAACACTCAGCCTGATCATAGGTTGCAGCAGCTTCGATCACTTCACCGGCCTTGGAAATACCCTCAACGATGCGATTGCCATCCGAAACACATTAGAGACAAAATACCGGCACAAGACAATCCTTTTACAGGACCCAACCTATTCGGGCTTCCGTTCTGAGCTGGCATCTATCAAAAAGGAATATGAATTTGAAGAAGGGAGCCAGTTCCTGCTGTTTGCAGCCACGCATGGAGCGAAAGACGAGAACGGAACGGGTATGATGATATTTAAGGACAGTAAATGGGAAGACGGTTTTCTGGAAAAAGCTTACTCGCTCGTCAGCATAAAGAAGGCCGTGTCGCAGCTGGATTGCACCAACAGCCTCATGCTGATTGATATTTGTCATAGCGGCACCATGTTCGACGAAGGTGGCTGTGTGAAACCTGCGGCGATTGAAATTCCTGTTAACAGCCCGGTTTTCGCCAGCAACGACAACGGCAGCCCTGCCTTCAAAAATTTCCTGAACCAGAAAACCAACCTGTTTATCGGTTCGGCCTCAGACCAGGAGGCGGCAGACGGAACCGGTGACCACTCTCCTTTTGCCACGGTGGTGATCCGTTTCCTTGAAAGCAACCGTTTGCCGGTGATTGACAGCTATCATCTGCAACAAACCATCCAGCGGCAGGTTATGAATGAGGGAGCTATTTCCATTCCCATGTTCTGCGCTTATGCCTGCAGAGACGACGGCAGATTCCTGTTCATTCAGAAATAACCGGCACTGGCAGGTTACAGGTTTGTACTGACGGCGATCCGCAAAACATCGTAGAACAGGCTTTATCTTTAACCCATGCAAGAGCCGAGACTGGACAAGCCTTCGAAGAAGAAACCTTTTTTTCCTGTTAGCAAGGAACTGAGAACCTACCTGAAGAGCTATGGTCGCGAGGTTCAGCTCCCCGTAACGTATAACGACCTGCTCAACATCACATATTCGATACCCATCAAGGATAAAGAGGGTAAGGATACTTTATGGGAGAAGACGCTGTATGACATGCGCGACTGGGAGCGGCTTCGTGAGGGACTGATCCAGCTTTACGCGATCATTAAAACAGAAGGTGATTTTTCGTTTGTGAGTCACCTGGACGTAGCCCGTATCGATTACTGCAGTTTCGGCAATTCCAATCCGTTTCGCATTCGCATTGTAAACCGGTTCAACGACAACTACGATCATTATTACATCAAGAAGGAAGACGCATCAAGGGTATACGGGCTGGAACTGGAACACCTGCTCTCCCCCAACCGACTGAGTTTCCTCACCGGCGACGGAACGCTGGTGGAGGAACACATTGTCGGGATACCCGGGGATGTATTTATTGAAAAGCACCTGGACCGGCCAGAGACCAACAAGATCCGGCTTGCCAAAGAGTTCGTGAAGTTCAATGAACGTTGCTTCGTAAGACTGCTGGGCGATATGCGCAGTTATAATTTCGTGGTGAATGTTTCGCCGGACATAGAAGACTACCAGTACCGCCTTCGTTCGATCGATTTCGACCAGCAATCATACGAAGGGAAGAAAAGTCTTTACCTGCCGCAGTTCTTCAAGGAAAACCTGCCCCTGGTAGACCTCACGCTGAAGCACCTGAACAAAGAAAGCATCGAACAGTACCAGGCGGAGGAAAGAACATTGATGGCGCTGCGCATCGCTTCGTCGCGCTACCGGGTGCTGGAGTTACTGAACATTATGAGTAATGATGTTTTGTCAACGCGGGAAAAAACAGACCGGCTGAAACATGACCTCGCCGAGCACTTTCATACCAATTCCATTCTCAGGTGCAAGAGTATGGGCGACCTGGTGAAACAGACACTTCGCCATTCACTGAAAAAAAGCCTGAAGCTGATCCAGAAAAACCTGGGGAAGGACAGCGACTGATTACCGGTGATTTTGAGGAGATGATTTTCGTTTCCTTTCATGTAATACCTGTTGCTATATTTGCCGAACTTTTTACGGGACGCTGAAGTGAGTGACACAACAGGAGCCAAATGCCTGCACCACAGCTGGTCTCACAAAAAAATAATCATAATGGCAAACCAACAAATTCTGCAACTGCTGGGCGACAAAGCCGAATCGCTGCTCAGCTACCAGTCAAAGACAGTAGACAAAAGCCAGTTACACCTTCCTTCACCGGACCATATGGACAAGGTCTGGAGCAACAGCAACCGGAACAACCAGGTGCTGCGGAGCATGGGACAATTGCTGAATCACGGGCGTCTTTCCGGTACCGGTTACTGCTCTATTTTCCCGGTAGACCAGGGCATCGAGCACAGCGGCGGCAGCGCGTTTGCACCCAATCCTATTTATTTTGATCCTGAAAATATCGTACGGCTTGCCATCGAGGGTGGCTGTAACGGCGTTGCTTCCACTTATGGCGTGCTGGGCATCATGAGCCGTAAATACGCGCACAAGATTCCATTTATAGTGAAAATTAACCATAACGAGTTCCTGAGCTACCCGAATAAATTCGATCAAACGATGTTCGGAACCGTGAAGTCGGCCTGGAACATGGGTGCGGTTGGCGTGGGCGCCACTATTTACTGGGGCAGCGAACAAAGCGCCCGGCAGCTGAAAGAAGTAGCAGAAGCTTTCGAATATGCACATGAACTGGGAATGGTTACGATCCTGTGGTGCTACCTCAGGAATAACGCGTTTAAAGTGGATGGAGTGGACTACCATACCGCCGCGGACCTTACCGGCCAGGCTAACCACCTGGGTGTCACATTACAAGCGGATATTATTAAACAAAAACTGCCGACCAATAATGGCGGATACCTGGCCACTAAACACGGTAAGACCCACAAGCTGGTATATGAGAAACTTACAACCGATCACCCGATCGATCTCTGCCGCTACCAGCTGCTGAACTGCTATAACGGAAGGGTTGGACTGATCAATTCCGGCGGTGAGAGCAAGGGCGAGAGCGATCTTCAGGAAGCCGTTGAAACAGCGGTAATCAATAAAAGAGCGGGCGGTATGGGGCTTATTTTAGGACGGAAAGCCTTCCAGAAGCCATTTGAAGATGGCGTGAAGCTCCTGAACACCACGCAGGACGTTTATCTTGATCAATCGATCACTATTGCCTGATAATATTGCTACGGGTTGCCGCCGGGGTCATCCGGCGGTGGCTGGTGGCTTTTATACATAATTAGTTACCTTCAATACCCGTATTGCCAAATACTGAAAAATGAAGAAAGACCAGACCGAGGATATTGAATCAAATCTCGCGGGCGACGAGTCGGCCGGTGAAGAAGTGAAGCCGAAATGGTACAAGCGGCTCCGGAAGGGTATCACCACTTCAACGGCGGATAAAAAAGAAACGCCCGAAGGGCTCTGGAGCAAATGCCCGGAATGCAATCATATCAGCACTACCAACGACCTTAAGGAAAACCTGTTCGTCTGCCCCAAATGCAGCTATCATCACCGCATCGGCAGCGATGAATACTATGAAATCATATTCGATGACAACGAGTTCGAGCCGTTGTTTGATAATATTCACAGCAAGGATTTCCTGGGATTTACCGACCTTAAACCATATAAAAAGCGCCTGGAAGAGATCCATTCGAAAACCGACCTGAAGGACTCTATGCGGGTTGCGGCGGGTAAAGTGAATGGTGAGGGGCTGGTATGCGCCTGCATGGATTTTGAATTCATCGGTGGCTCGCTGGGAAGCGTCATGGGCGAGAAATTCAGCCGGGCGGTTGATTATTGCCTTGAACACCGGCTCCCCTACCTGGTAATCTGCAAAAGCGGTGGTGCCCGGATGATGGAATCCGCCTTCAGCCTTATGCAGCTGGCAAAGACCAGCGGCAAGCTCTCGCAGTTAAACGACGCACGTCTCCCCTATATCTCATTGCTTACCGATCCCACGTTTGGTGGTATTTCGGCCAGTTTCGGAATGCTGGGAGACCTGAATATAGCCGAGCCGGGTGCACTGATCGGTTTTGCCGGGCCGCGGGTGATCAAGGAAACGATCAAGAAAGACCTGCCGCCGGGATTCCAACGCAGCGAGTTCCTGCTGGAACACGGGTTCCTGGATTTTATCGTGAACCGCAAAGACCTGAAAGGGCGACTGGCACAGGTAATCAGGCTATTTAAAAACTGATCCCGCAAACAGCGGGATTTTTTATGCCGTGATTGATCGGGGTGTAAATCACCGGGTTTTGGATTATAGCCCTGCATCTTCAACTAATCGATGATCCGCAACGATTAAGCTCTATTTTTGCCGGCCGATGGCAGCGAAGGAAATCAACAACAGGCAGGCCTATTTTAATTACCACATAGAGAATAAGTATGTGGCGGGGATCGTTTTATTAGGAACGGAAGTGAAGTCGGTACGCGACGGCAAATTGAGTTTTAACGACGCATTCTGCCTGTTCGACAAGGGCGAGTTATGGCTGCGCGGGTTATACATAGCAGAATACTCGCACGGAACGGTTAACAATCACATTGCAGTGCATGACCGCAAACTGCTGCTGACCAAAAGAGAACTCAGCCGGTTGCAGGCGGCGCTGAAAGAAAAAGGGCTTACCATCGTGCCACTGAAAGTGTTCTTCAATGAGAAGAACCTGGTGAAGGTCGAGATCGGGCTGGGAAGAGGAAAGAAATTGCACGACAAGCGCGACAGCATCAAACAGCGGGAGACAGACAGGGAGATAAAACGCTATTTGAAATAAACGGAAAGTCAATGTGAATAAAGCTTTCGACGTCGGTGTTGTTTTCCACGGCGGTGGTGTGAGCGAAAGGTTGAGTGTATCTTTCAGAGGAAATTAGCATGATTATTGGTCAAGTCGAAACATCCGCAAAATTCAAGTTATGAAAAGCCTGGTATCCACCCTCGTTGTTATACTGCTGTTCGCCAGCCTGGGATCCTCTGCGCAATCGGTTTCCGGTAAATGGTACGGAGTAGGAAACGCAAATATCGACGGTGTCAACAATAACTACCTGATTGAGCTGATCCTGGTACAGCGGGGCTCGATGGTTACCGGCGAATTCAACTATTATTTCAAGAACGGATATTTCCCGAATAAGATCAGCGGCCGCTATGACAGCAAGTCGCGCAGACTGCACATCAAAACCGCACCGATAACCTACTACCGTTCTTCAGCCATCAATGGAGTGGAATGTACGATGAACGGCGAGTTCACCCTGATGGTATCAAAAGCCGGCGCTTCGCTGAAAGGCCGTTTCAGCAGCACGGACTTCTATTCCCTCACCTGCCCGGAGATACTGATGAACCTGAACCCGGCAAAGGAGGAAGACGAGATCCGCAAAGAAGAACTGGTGGAACAGGAATCGGAAGTAATCATTCCCGAGGAAAAAAAGATTGAAGCCGCGGTGCCGGTGGTGCCGGTAAAGTTCAGGGAGCTCACAGACACCGAGAAAGAATACTCCCGCCGGAACAATGTTGATATGGGTGTGATAGAGGTAGATTCCTCTGACCTGACGATCCAGATCGTTGACAACGGTGAGATAGACAAAGATTCAGTTTCTATTTTCTTCAATAACAAGATACTTGCGCAGAAACTCGAGCTCACCCGTCGCGGGCTCAGCTACCAGATCAGCCTTGACGCGAACCGCGAAACCAACGAGATCAGCATGTTTGCCGAGAACCTCGGTATCATTCCGCCCAACACAGCGGTACTCGTGGTATATGACGGGTCCAGGCGCTATGAGATCAGTCTCACCAGCACTTTACAAACCAACGGAACGATCAGGTTAAAACAGAGGGTGCAGTAATCATT
>DASVBM010000182.1:0-2326 GCA_036375835.1 Chitinophagaceae bacterium
TGTATTTAACCGTGGCAAGATCGTAGATACACCGCCGATGAACGCCTTCCTCCGTTATGGTGCTGATCAAAACAAGCAGCCTGTTGCTACGGTGTTTGATTTTTCAAAGCAGGAAGGCATCCTCCACCTGGCGGAAAAATGCAGCGGTTCGGGCGACTGCCGCAAGAGCCATCTTTCAGGAGGTACCATGTGCCCGAGCTTTATGGCCACCCGCAGTGAACGCGATACAACGCGTGCAAGGGCAAATATGCTGCGGCATTATTACACCGGCAAGACCTATGGCAGTACCAATGGCAGCAGCGCCAGTGAAGCCGAAGTGAAGAACATACTCGACCTCTGCCTTTCCTGCAAGGGATGTAAATCCGAATGCCCCTCCAGCGTGGATGTCGGGAAAATGAAGGCTGAATTCACGCAGGAATATTATGACCGCCATGGCGTGCCTTTCCGCTCCAGGCTCGTTGGCAATTTCAGCTCGCAGATGAAAATGGCTTCGGTATTCCCGCAGGCATATAATTTCCTGTTCAGGACAACACCACTTCGGCGGCTGGTAAACAGGATAGTTGGCTTCCATCCCGACCGTTCCATGCCGCTGTTGCATTCCACTACTTTACGCAGCTGGTACAAAAAATACAGGCAGTCCAGACCGCTACAGCCGGATCACCGCAACGTTGTATTATTCTGTGATGAGTTTACGAACTACAATGATGTGCAGTTGGGGCAGAAGGCGGTGCTGCTATTGGAGCGGCTTGGGTATAATGTTTTATTGATGGACCACCATGAAAGTGGCCGTACCTGGCTGTCAAAAGGAATGGTGCGTAAAGCGAAGGAGGTTGCAATACGCAATACCACATTGTTCAAACAGCAACTGGATGATGCTACACCCATTATCGGTATCGAGCCTTCGGCGATACTGACATTACGCGATGAATACCCGGAACTGGTTCCCGCAGCAATGCATGCGGACGCAAAACGGATTGCAGCCCAGGCCTTCCTGTTCGAGGAATGGTTTGCCGCGGAGATCACCGCGGGAAGGATCAGTGCCACCAGTTTCGCAGGCCGGGAAGCCGCGGTGCGGGTGCATGGCCATTGTCACCAGAAATCACTGTCATCTGTTCAGCATATCGTTGCTGCGCTGTCTGTCGTTCCCGGCTTCCAGGTAACCGAGATTCCTTCCGGCTGCTGCGGTATGGCCGGCGCCTTTGGCTATGAAAAAGAGCACTATGATGTTTCTATGCAGATCGGAGAGCTGGTTTTATTTCCAGCGGTGCGGCAGATGGATGATACTATGATCGTTGCGGCTTCAGGTACCAGCTGCCGTCACCAGATAAAAGACGGCACGGGTAAGAAAGCGATGCACACCGCCGAGATACTATATGATGCGCTGGCCTGAGCTCAGCGGTTCGGATTCAGCAGGCAGTAAATGGAGCTGTCAAGGAAACGGCCATTGAAATAATAATTTTCCCTGAAATAAGCCTCCTGAACAAAACCATGTTTCTGCAGCAGGCTGGCGGAAGCCTGGTTGCCGGGGTTGACGTTTGCTTCCACTGAATGAAGCTGCATTGTATTGAAGCCGTAATGAAGCACCTGCGCCATCGCTTCATTCATCAGTCCTTTCCGGAAATGTTGGGGAGACAACATATAGCCTATCTCAGCGCGGTGATTGGCTTTGTCGATCCGCCAGAAACCGATGGTGCCGATCATTTTACCGCTCCTGTCGTCGGCGAGGCTCATTGCCCAGGTGATGCCACTGATGTTGGTGATGCCATCATGGATCAACTGGATAAACTGCTGCGCCTCGGTGAGGTTGGAAGCTCTCGGCCGATCGATGTACCGCATCACCTGGTCATCGGAGCGGAGAGCGAGCATCACCGCCGCGTCTTTGTTTTTCACCTGCCTGAGCAGCAGGCGGCTGGTACGGAGTTCGGGGAAGGGGGTAAATGTCAGGTGCTCCATTTGCTGTTGTGGTTTGCCGATAAAATTAGGGTTTGGTGGTTTAAGGTAAAGTCATGATTTACCAACGGTATTGAGTCAGGCGTTAGGAGTTAGGCATTAGGCGTTAGGCAGTAGGCGTTAGGCATTGGGCGGAGTCAGCGGAACAGCAGAGAGATAAGGGAATGAAAACAGGGAAGCAACGAAGCCTCAGCTATGTAGAAGTATAGTTGTTCGGTTTCGGTGTTTTAGCTAGAAATCAGATGTGGCGCGTCTCTAGCACGTGACCCTGCGCGCCGGGCAGAAAAGCCGCGGCGTAGCGCATTTCCTTGAATAGGGGAGAATAAAGTAACGAGTTTATCCGGGTGGTATGTTAAGTCAACAGCAGTTTTGGAAA
>DASVBM010000224.1:0-2482 GCA_036375835.1 Chitinophagaceae bacterium
GGCGACACCCATCTCTTCAATGGCGATCGTCTGTGAGCCGTCGGCAGTTATTTGAACGGTCCTGCGCATTTGCCGCAAATTACTACCTTGCCTGCATGGAATACCTCGCGCATCTGCAAAAGGATAAAAAGCTTGCAAAAATTCTAGGCAGCGAAGTGCATGAACTGAAGCTGCACAAAAACATCCCGCTGCGACTCATGGCCAGCATCATGAGCCAGCAGCTCAGCACCCGCGTAGCCAAGGTCATCTATCATCGCTTCCTGGAACTTTACAATGGCAAAGAACCCCGGCCGCAACAGGTTCTGGATACGCCTTTTGAAAAACTCCGTGCAATCGGCCTGTCTAATGCCAAAGTCAGTTACGTGAAGAACGTGGCCCAGTTCTGCATCGATCATAAGATCACAGATAAAAAGCTGCTGGCAATGACTAATGATGAGATCATCGAACTGCTTACCCGGATCAAAGGGGTGGGCCGATGGACCGTAGAGATGCTGCTGATGTTCACCCTTGGACGCGAGGACGTATTCGCACCGGATGATCTCGGTATCCAGCAGGCGATGATCAAAACCTATAAGCTGGATAACACAAATAAAAAGGAGTTCAGGGAGAAAATGCTGAAACTATCGGAGAAATGGAAGCCTTATCGTACCTATGCCTGCCTGCACCTCTGGCATTTCAAAGATACCCCGCAGCCAACCCGGTAAGCCGCACAACCGACGCATTGTTTGTCCACATGCTGCGAAGAGACAGGCTTAATTCCGTCCCCCGGCGGTAAACTTCGTTCTGTTGAGCTCCAATCTCATTTCATACTGGTCTATGAAATTTACCAGCCCGATCTTTTGAAGAAAAGCATTTGTTTCCAAAGCGGTTTCTTCTACATTGATTACCGAGACCACCTGCCCCGCCTCACTGATGCTGCTGAATAATGTGGACCCTATTCCCTTTCGCCGGAACCTGCGGTCAACACCAAACTGTGCAACCCTTTTAGTAACGGGATTGTACACGATATATCCTACCAGCTTGTCCGCTATAAAGGCACCCAGGGAGCGATTCGTATTTTTCAGGTCTTCCACTACATTCATCGAATGCTGCCAGGTCGGCGTGAAGTCCCAGAACGACTTTAGCTGCTTCCAGTCATATCCGTCAAGTTCCTTTATCGTGCAATCATTCTTTGCGATGGCTTGCACTTCTCCTTTATAGCAGGTAAGTTTTCGCAGGTTTTCAAAACCGCTGCGCTCATATGATCTGATTGCCGGGATATTCCTGGTGATCACCTCCAGCAACACGCTATCTATTCCATTACTCCTGAAAGAAGGAGTTACATAATCATACATTTTTTTTACGAGACCCTGGTGCCGGTAAGCAGGTATGACGCCGGTGCCGGCATTGTAGATTATTTTCCTGCCTTCCATCACATCAAAGCCGTGCAAAATAAAACCGGCGAGTTCGCCGTTTACAAACGCTCCTGCCGATTGGCGCAGGTCCACCTTATCACTGCTGAGTTTTGCGGATAATTGATCCGCCGTAAGCTGCAAAGGCACAAAATAACCGGTAAAAGATGCATTGAAAGCCTGGAGGATTGCTTCCGGCTTGCATTGGGTAAGTGTTCTGATTTCCATGGTTCAGATCTTGAGGTCTGCCGGGGAGGCATGCTGCTCTGCTTCAGCTTTACTGTACGCGCTGTAATATTTTTTATATCCAAGAACGCCCGCAATCGTCCCGAGGATTCCGGCAGCTATTTTCTGAACCGGAACAGGCGGTGCGGCAAGATAAATTTCATATTCATTGCTCATGGCCATCACCTGCATAAACTTCGGCGAACCATCCGCCTTCGTTTTCCCGTCGTTCGCAAGCCCGAAGAACTGCTCGAAGAATATTTCACTGTTAAGCGCCGGCTCCAGCTTAACACGCATTTTAAGCGCATGCTCCTCCGAATCATTCCACCATTGATGCGCCTGTCCCTTCGGCACCAGGTGGGTTTGCCCGGGACCAAGGCGAATCGTTTCCCCTTTCATCTGCAGACGCATACCGCCGGACTCCACCTCGAAATATTCATCCTGGTTCGGATGAACATGGCTCACCGGCACGCAACCTCCGGGAGCTACTTCAAATTCCATCAACAAATACCGGCCATTGGTATCACGACTTGTTTCCAGCCATTTTATTTTTTCCCCCGTTACCTTGTTCACAAGGATGTTTCCTTTAGCTGCCATAAGCTTTTTTTTGATTCCGTGACCGGTAGTTTATTATACCGATCAGCAAATATCCGTAACAGTGTCGCAGCCTGATTGCCGCTTATAAACGAAAACCGCCGTAAGTACCATCGCCGGAAAAGCATAACAGTTGCCACTGGGCGCTGAGGTGGGTTCAAAAGCCCGGCGTCAAAATAAAGCCGCGGCGTATCGGTGTGGATCTATGCCGCTAAAAAATGCCGGGGTTTATTCAGCAAAGACAACAAAAGTGATCGACTGCCTTTGCCTGA
>DASVBM010000425.1:0-4633 GCA_036375835.1 Chitinophagaceae bacterium
GCAGGATTTCATCTTTCAATATTCCGGACTGTTCAACCGTTGCTATCTGCTCGACGGCGGAATGCCTCCGGTTACCAAGAACATACCGGCAGAACGAAAACTGGTCAACCTGCTGAAGCCTTTGTGGTAGCTGCCCGAAGGTTCAATGCAGCTGCTCCACCCGCTCCTGCAATGTTTTCAGCCTGAGATTGTCTGCATCCATAGTCCTGCTTTCATTGTAAAGGGCTTCCAGTTCCTTCATCGTTTTATTCAGTTTTACCTGGTCTATTCCGCTGCAAGCACTGCGGGTATCGGTAATGATACTGCGGATCACTTTGTAATTGTTGTCGTATAGCGCTGAATAGTCGTCGTATATGCGCTGGATGTTGTTGGCAATCGCCTTGCAGCCGGAAATGGCATCGGCCGGGAAGACCGCCTCCGCCGGTCGGCTGACACCGGGGCTGAAATACTTTAGGAGCAGTTCTTCCGCGGTAAATTTTTTCAGCTGGCTGCGTTTCATATTTTTCTCCAGGGGCAAGACCAGGTCCTGTGCGGCCATACGGATGTCTTCCTGCAGTAGCTTCAGCCTCGCCTTTAGTTTATCCATTTCAATATTGAACGCGTAATTGCATTGGTACAGCCGTTCATACTGCACGAAATATTTTTCTATTGCCGCTATGAAGTGATCCAGGTCTTCCTGTTCCACGCCTTTCTCGTGTACAGCGAGATTACCCACTAATCCTACGATGCTCGTGAATATATTCCCCGCGGGAAACAGGCTTGTGGAGCTGCGCTTTCCCGTTTCAACGAAACTGCCCACAACGCTGGTGAACCTGGCTGCATTTGTCCTGCGCGTTTTTTCAAACAAAGGCCGCAGCGCGTTATTGATTTCGATCTGCAGGTTAAAACCCAGTTCATTACTGGCCGGGTTATTTAAGGATGCTATTTTGTTACGATAGCTCTCCTTCATTACCAGCGACTGCAGGTTATTCGCAGAGCTGACGGCTACATCCAGGAAGGCCGCCGCTGCTGTGAAACGGGAATATGCCGCCTCTTTTTCCTTCAGCAGCCCGGACCTCAGCATGGATATTTCCTCGCGGAGCTTGCGGATACCGGAGTCATATGACAGCCTGAGTGCGGCTATCCAGGCGGTATCCGCTGCATTCTTCTGCGCAGTGCCCGTTGCCGTCAGAAGCCAGATGACTGTTATGAACCCGACCGCTTTCATACGAAATATCTACAACAAAGTTCCAGCGGGTAAACGAACAAGCCCTGGTTATACGGTTTACAATTTGTCCAACCGCGTTTGACATTAAGTATTACGGAATGCCGGGAAACAGGTCCGTTTACGTCTTCAGTTTTCCAGAAGTAAAGCCAGTGGGATCTCGAGTTTTTCTGCGATCAGGTTGAGGGTGCTCAGCGGGATCTCTGACCTCCCGTTTTCGTACCGGCTGAGCATTTGCCGGGTTTTCCCGATCTCTTTTGCAAAACAATCCTGCTTTTTGTTTCTGAATGAGCGGTGCCGCCTGATGTTCAGGCCTACCTGGAGCCAGTTCATACGATCAGCTTTAGGGTTAAAGGGTTTTCAGAACGGTGCAGCAGGTCCGTTGTTATTCAAGAGGTGCGGATGACAAATGAAAAATAATACAAGTTTCCGGTTTATGCAAGGGTGGTATGCAGAAAACACAGATGGCACGATGCGACGGGCGCGGTCGCTGTTCGAGGTTTCCGGACTTGCCCTGTCTTGCTATGGGCGCGCATAACGCTGTTGGTGCTCCAGCGGAACGACTGCTTTTGGCTGCATCAATCAGCCCTGCTCACCGTCCTGAGAAGGAGTATTTCCATGTGCGGATGGAAACCGGCAGACCTGCACCTCCTGTGCCTGTGTAGCAGGGAAGGTGCACACGAGGTGTATCCGAAGTGCAGGTGGAACAATAATTTCACTATTGCCCGGCGGTTGTTTGCGAACGCCGGAATAGGCTCGTAAACGTTGATCCCGTCCCGGACGGGTTGTTTAGGGTGCTTTATTGCATTCGGGCAATCTTCCCGCTTCCGGTGGTCTTGCTTTTTACGTTTGCATTGCCGCGGTAGTAAACGGTACCGCTGCCGATGATATGCGCATCCAGGCTTACATCCGCGTGCACGTTGGCTTCGCCGCTGCCGGTGATATCAACTTCTGTTTTTTCAGTGAGCAGCTGGCTGGCATCGTAACTGCCTGCTCCCTTGATATCCACGGTAGCATCCCGGGTTTCTCCTTCCAGCCGTACTTCGCCCGAACCGGCGATGTCCACGGCTACCACGGGCGTGTTAACGTTCATGTCTACCTCGCCTGACCCGGCGATATCGATATCCAGCTTTTCGGATCCGTCGAATTTCCCCGCGGAGCGTACCTTGGTGCTGCCGGCGATATGGATTGCTTCAACAGCGTCGGTACTTACAAAAACCCGGATGGGGTGTTCGCTTCTGAGCCGGTAATTTTCCCGGGAGCGGATCACCAGCCATCCATTTTCGTTCCGGGTGACGATATAGCGCAACAGGTTCTCGTCCGCTTCTATCCTTACGCCCGGCCTTCCTTTTACGAGCTCTACCTGGAAATTCCCGCTGATTTTAACGCGGGATGCCTGATCCACATTTCTTGTTTCGGAATTGACGTTTCCGTTCCCTTTTACGCGTTTGCCGGTATTGACCCTGCAGGATACAAAGGCAAGCGCAGCCATCAACAGGAATAATATTTTTCTCATAACCAGGCAGTTTATGGAGGAAAATTACACTAAAGTTCGGCAGCCTGCAACTGGTGGTGGCCGGCGGCCGGAATTACGGGATGAGCGGGTTGCGCCCGGCGACCGGGTCGAAAATATTACCTTCGCCGCATGTCCGAAAAAATACTGATTCTTGATTTTGGCAGCCAGTATACCCAATTGATCGCAAGGGCTGTCAGGGAAGCGAATGTTTACTGCGAAATCATCCCCTTCAACAAACCTTTTGAATTTGAGGGCTTGAAAGGCATCATCCTCAGTGGCTCACCTTTCAGCGTCAATGATGCGGAAGCGCCGCTTGTTGATATCGCCGGCTTCAACAGCAGGCTGCCGGTGCTCGGTGTTTGTTATGGTGCACAGCTTACCGCAAAGGAGTTTGGCGGAAGGGTGGACAAATCGAATAAAAGAGAATACGGAAGGGCCATCCTCGATCACAACCCGGACCCGCTTTTCGAAGGTATCACGCCACATTCCCAGGTGTGGATGAGCCACAGCGATTCGATCGCCGTGTTGCCCCAGGGGTTTGAAGTGCTCGCCACCACGCACAGCATCCCGGTGGCGGCGTTCCGCAAAACGGCTGCGGGTAACGCACTCTACGGCCTGCAGTTTCACCCGGAAGTTTATCATTCCATCGAAGGAAAGAAGATACTGCACAATTTCCTGGTGAATATCTGCGGTTGCAGGCAGGACTGGACGCCGTCATCATTTGTGCATGAAACGGTAGAAAAGCTGCGGGAGCAGATCGGTGACCACCATGTGATCATGGCGCTGAGTGGCGGCGTAGACAGTACCGTTGCGGCCACGCTGATCAGCAGGGCAATCGGCGACAGGCTACACGGTATTTTCGTTGATAACGGTGTGTTGCGGAAAAACGAATTCAGCCAGGTGCTCAAAACCTATGAACAGCTCAACCTGAATGTGCGGGGTATAGACGCAAAACAGCTGTTTTACGATGAACTGAAAGGAAAGACCGATCCCGAAGCCAAACGGAAGGTGATCGGGAAACTGTTTATTGATGTCTTCCAGCAGGAAGCCGCTAAGCTGAGCGAGGTAAAATTCCTCGGCCAGGGCACGATATATCCCGATGTAATCGAGAGCGTGAGCGTACACGGTCCTTCGGTTACGATTAAGTCGCACCACAATGTGGGAGGGCTGCCGGAAAAGATGCACCTGAAACTTGTGGAACCGCTGCGATTTCTCTTTAAGGACGAAGTAAGGAAGGTGGGACTTGAACTTGGGATACCCGCCGATATGATCAACCGACATCCTTTTCCCGGTCCGGGACTCGCGATACGTATCCTGGGAGAAATAACAGAAGAAAAAGTTAAGCTGGCGCAGGAAGCCGACGATATTTATGTGCGTTCGCTGAAGGAACACCATCTTTATGGAACGGTCTGGCAGGCAGGTGCTATCCTGCTTCCGGTAAAAAGCGTAGGGGTAATGGGTGATGAAAGAACGTATGAATTCACCGTTGCCCTGCGCGCGGTGACCTCTATAGACGGAATGACGGCGGACTGGGCACACCTTCCGTATGACTTTTTAGCACATGTTTCGAATGAAATTATCAATTCTGTAAGAGGAATCAACCGGGTAGTTTACGATATTAGCAGCAAGCCTCCCGCGACAATCGAGTGGGAATGAGGTATGAAATTTGCAAATACATGAGAAACATCTACATGCGCCCTTCCAGGATCTTACTCGTTGTTGTTCTTTTTCTCCAGGGTTTGCTGGCCAACGCGCAGCTTACAGACAGCATAAGGCCCACTGTGAAGGTCGCCGTACTTATCCCGCTTTACCTCGATTCAGCTTTTCACGGCACAACGTATAAACTCGGTAACAGCAATATTCCAAAGTATATTCTTCCCGGCCTCGATTTTTACAATGGGGTGATGATGGCC
>DASVBM010000122.1:0-8491 GCA_036375835.1 Chitinophagaceae bacterium
TTTCATGGGTCATAGAACCGGGGGTTAACTCAGTTATGCAATTTGTTTTATAAAAGCTGGTGAAGCCACCGTACTTGTACGGAAATCCCTCCGCAGATATACGGGAGTGTTGCTCACTGCGGATTACAAATATAGATATGACCGGCATTTTATGACTTGTGGATCCCTGCGCGATGAGATGGACCGCGGATTATCATGATGGGTATGATATGTTATGCTGATCCCTGCGGGATCGGGATCAGTCAGGTTGGCCGCTGGTGACCGGCGGAATACGGGCAGGTACAGGGGTGGATCTTATGCAGATCATACCGGCATCTAATGCAGATCACTATCTATACGCAGGCTGAACGGAAGCGCTTCCAGGGTTATAAGAAGGCCCATAACAGGGGCACCGAAGGTGAATCGCTGTAGTGTCGCTGGAGCATCCCTGGAGTATCCCTGCAGTGTCCCTGGAGCTCGGTCTGCCTGCTGCCCATGGTTTATGCCTGCGGCTTCCCCTTCCCGCCTGTGCTGTTCCTCAGCTCATCATCAGCACGTTCACACTCCGCTGCAATATATTGAATGCGATTTCGGCCATCAGGTTTTCCTTATCCAGGGTGGGATTCACCTCGGTGATTTCGAAACAGCAGACCTTGCGGTTTTGCATGAGTTTGCTGATCAGGTCTTCCGCCTCCCTTTCTTTGAGGCCATTGCCCACAGGGGTGCCGGTACCTTTGGAGATAGATGCATCCAGGCTGTCTACATCGAAGCTCACGTAGATATCGGTGCAATCGCTGAGGTAGCGCAGGATCGACCTCACCACGTTTTCCGCCCCCTTACGGCGCACCTCGCTGGTGGTAACCACCTTGATTCCGTTGTGTTCGATGATGAATTTCTCTTCTTTTTCGAAATCGCGCAGCGACACGTAGACAATGTCTTCCGGGAGGATCTTGGGTGAAATTTTACCGATGTTCTTCAGCTGTTCCCAGGATTTCTTCGTCTCGGCATCGAGGTCATGAACGGCTGCGGATTCATTGTCGAGCCCCAGGGCGGTAGCCAGGGGCATGCCGTGCATGTTCCCGGACGGGGTGGTATAGGGGGTATGCAGATCTGCGTGCGCGTCTATCCAGATCACGCCGAGTTTGCTCTTCGGTTTGGCTATTTTGATGCCGGCGATGGTGGCGCCTGCGGTGCTGTGATCGCCACTCAGAACCACAGGGAAGAAGTTGGCGCGGATCGTTTCCGTCACTGCCTTGCTTACTTTTTCATACATCGCAACGATCCCTTTGATCCGCTTGGCGTAAGGTGATTCGATGGGTTCATAAAGCAGTTTATTTTCCGCGGGTATTTTCTCGGACGGGAAATGCACGAAGAAATTGCTCATGAAATCCAGCGCCGCGATTTTGATGGCTTCGATTCCCAGGCTGGCGCCGCGTGTACCGGCGCCGATTTCCGAGGGGACTTCTATCAGTTTAATATTTTTCATCGTATTGGTGGTTAATATTCACCAGTTGCTGCCAGTTCTATCGGTTTACAATAAAGACAAATGTAATAAAACGCGCATGGATGACAGATAACCTAAGTTTCTCAAAATGAGACGATGGGGAAAACATTAAATTCAGTTTAATAAAACTTGTTTTTTTTCCAGATAGGAATTTCTGGTGTACTTTGGTTGCCTTAATTCCAAAACTAACTGCCTTTTATGAGAAATCTGTACTCGCTGCTCGCAGTACTACTGTGCGCTGTTTCCACGCCTTTGTTTGCCCAGCTTTCAGGCACCAAGACTATTCCGGGTGATTATGCTTCCATTTCTGCTGCTGTAGCGGACCTTAATACAGTGGGAGTAGGCGCCGGCGGCGTAACCTTCAATGTGTCTGCGGGATACACAGAAAGCACTACATCTGCCATCCAGGTGACAACGTTAACCGGATCAGGCGCAACACCCATCATCTTTCAAAAGAGTGGTCCAGGCGCGAATCCGAAAATAACCCGCACCGATGGCGGCTCTAATACAACCAGCACTTTGGGGGGGCAGGGCGATGCCGTCATCGTGATTGATGGCGGTGATTACATCACTTTTGATGGTATTGACGTTGCCACCAGCGCGAGCGGGATTGAGTACGGTTATTATTTAAGAAAAGCGAGTGCAACCGATGCCTGTAAAAATATTGTGATACAAAATGCAGCGATCACGATGACAAAAGGTACCAGTGCATATGTCACCGGTATTTACCTTTCGAACAATATCCCCACGTCTCTTGTTTCCAGCGCGACTGGTGTAACGGTAACTTCAACCGGCGGACGAACCGAAAACATCGAGATAAAAGGGAATACCATCAGTAATGCGTTTGCGGGTATTATTTTAAGAGGGTACGCAGCCAGTTCACCCTATACGTTATATGATCAGAATATAACTGTTGGTGCAAGCGGAGCCGGAAATACCATTCAGAATATCGCCGGAAATACTGCCAGCACCAGTTACGGGGTGTATGCGATTTATCAGAACGCGTTAAATGTTAGCTACAATACTATCGATAACGCAGGTGGCGGCGGCGCGGGTGCGACCTCCATTTATTATGGTATTTTTTCTTCAACGGGAACCACATCAAGCTTTACTGCCACAAACAACAACGTTATATCAACTAGCGCCAGTGCTTCTTCAGGCACCTATGGTATTTATAACAGTTTTACCGGCAACCTGGTAATGGATAATAATACTGTTTCCCTGGCAAACAGTGCCGCATCAAGCGGAACCTATGCATTCCTGTATAACAGCTCAGCGACTGCTGCTACCACGATCAGTATCAGTAACAATAGCTTTGCTGCGTCCACTTTTAACACCACGGGAACAACCTATCTCATCTATAACAGTAATACTTACGCTGCTATCGCAACGATTGCGAATAATACTACCACCGGAACAATAAACAGAACGGGTGCAACTGGTACATTTTATTGTTACTACAACCTTTCGTCGCCCACGGGTACAGATAATATTTACGGGAATAATTTCTCGAATATCTCTAACGGTAATACCAGTACTGCTACGCTGCACGGGATTTATCTGAATACTACTTCCAGCCATACACAGAACATTTATAACAATGTTATTTCAAACATGTCAACGGGAAGTGGTACCAGCTACGGAATTTATGCACTCGCAGCGAATACAAGGAGTGTTTATAATAACAGTGTGTATGATTTTACAGGCACGGGTTCCCTGATTGGAATAAACACCGGTAGCGGATCCACTTCAGGAGCTGTTTACAACAACAAGGTTTATGGCCTTAGCTCAACCAGCACCGGTACTGCAACGGTAACGGGCCTGCAAATAGCAGGAGGCACTACCGTTCCCGTATATAATAACATTATCGGTCTGCTTTCAGCGGCCAACTCTACCAGCAGCAACGCGATAACCGGAATCGGCGTAACAGGCGGAACAACCGTGAACCTTTATTACAATACGGTAAATCTGGACGCCACAACTACCAGCGCTACAACATTCGGCAGCAGCGCCCTGTATATCAGTACGACGACGCCGGTAGTTACTGCAAAAAACAACATTTTTGTAAATACCTCACAGGCAGGTCCAACCGGAGGTATTACCGTGGCCTTCCGCTACACTGCCGCCCCGGGACCATCTTATTCCAGCAATTCCGGAAACAACCTATTTTACACAGGAACGGTAGGAAACCCAGGAACTTTTATTTATGGAGAGGGAACAACAACAACTGCCAACACGCAGCTGAGCATTGATGACTACAAGACCTATATCCAGGTAGGATATGCAACCAGGGAAGCGAACTCAGTTACCGAAAACCCACCCTTTGCAAATACGACCACCGGTTCCTCTGCCAATTATCTGCATATCACTTCGGGTGCAACAACTCTCGTGGAAAGTGGCGGAGCCAATGTTGGGGGTATCACGACCGATTTCGATAATGACATCAGACAAGGTAACAGCGGGTATTCCGGTACAGGAAGCAAGCCGGATATAGGTGCTGATGAATTTGAAGGGGTTACGCCTGCTCCGAGTTTATCTAACCTGCTGATCACCCCAACAGGAAATGCCTGCACAGCGACATCGCGAAATGTTACCGTAACCGCAACACCGGTAGCCCCCGCAACCATTTCAACTGTAGTGATTGATTATACGGTAGATGGCGCAACCGGAGGTTCTGTTGCAATGACGAATAGTGGTGGAAACAACTGGACCGGCACGATACCCGCATTGGGAAATGCCGTTATTGCATGGACTGTTACAGCTACCGATAATAATGCACAAACCGTTACTGCAGCAGGTACGACCTACCAGGATAATCCGTTGTTTGGCGCTACGGCTACCGCTACAGCGTCTGCTTCTCCGATTTGCGCAGGAAGCAATACCGTTTTAACGGGCACATTCGGTAAAACAGGCAATATTTCGGTTGGAACGGGAAGTGGAACCTCCGGTACTACATCCGGAAATACTCCATTTTATGGCGGGTACGGCGGGGTAAAAACCCAGTATCTCATCAGGGCAAGCGAGATGACCGCAGCTGGAGTCGGACCGGGAAATATCAATTCACTTGCGATGCAGCTTACCACTGCAGGTTCAACATTGAACGGCTTTGCCATCAGCTTCGATAGCACTAATCTGACCGCCTTATCAACCAACATTGAAGATGTAACCAATTTGGTTTATTCAGGAACTTTTGTTCCATCAGTTGGGGTGAATACATTTCCATTCATAGTGCCTTTCAATTGGAATGGAACGTCGAATATCATCATCAGCATTTGCTGGAGTAATAATAATACTTCGAACACTGCATCACAGGTTAAGAATAATACAACAACTTTCGTTGCGGGGAATGCCCGGTACGTTGATTCGAGAACAGCAGCAGAGGTCTGTGGCTATACAGGTAGTGCTACCCCAGCTGGCTGGAACGGAGCGGCGACTACCGTATCCACCCGCCCAATGTTTACATTCGATGGAGTGATCAATGTGCCAATGGTTTCATATAACTGGAGTGATGGTTCCGGTTCGGTTGGTACCACCAATCCTTTGACCGTTAATCCTACAACAACAACAAACTACAGTATTACGGGTACAGATGCCAATGGCTGTTCCATCAGTTCGGCTCCGGTAACCGTGAACGTAACCGCTTTACCCGCCGCACCAACGGCAGGCGCGCCGTCGTCACAGTGCGGAAATGGTGTTCCTTCGGTTTCCGTTACATCCAATACCGGACAGCCCACTCCAACATTTAACTGGTACGCTGCATCCAGCGGCGGGGCCGCATTACAATCCGGAACGTCCAATACATATACAAGTTCAATCAGCAGTTCGACCACCTTCTACGTGTCTGAGCAGGTAGGCAGCTGTGAGAGTCCAAGAGTAGCGGTAACAGCAAATGTTACACAGCCGGACGCTGTGACTGCCAAAATAAATGGCAGTGCCACCCCTGGCAATAGCTGCCCGGGCACTGCTATTAACCTGTTCGCTGAACAATCGGGTACAAATAATCCTTATGTATTTACCTGGACCGCATCACCGGTTGCAGGCAGCGGTATTCCGACAACAGAAACAGGAGCCGCCGCGACAGTTACTCCAACTGATCCGGGAACTTATACTTATACTGTTTCTGCAACCGATGGAGTATGTAACACGACTTCAGCTGTTACGATAGTTATTGAAACAAACCCGGTGATCAATACGCCCGTTGCGAGTCCTGCCATCACTTGTTTTGGCCAGTCTACCACTTTGACTGCAACCACGAATATAGTCGGCGCCGGTTCTGCGACCGTAGGAACAGACAACGCTGCAACAAAAATCAATACCAACGGCGTTCCATACAGAACCGGTGTTGGTGTTGGTTCAGATGCAAGAAACCAGTATCTGGTACTCGCAAGCGAATTGACCGCGGCTGGTATTTTCGCCGGAGACATCACCTCACTTACTTTCACGGTTACAACTGCAAGCCCCACAGGCTCAATGAGTAACCTGACCTTTAAAATGGCGCCTACCGCTGCAACGGCTTTAACCAGCACTTTCCTTGCTCCGACATTCACAACGGTACTGGTTTTGCCGACTTACAGCCCCGTAACAGGCGACAATACGCATACATTTACAACTCCATTCAACTGGAACGGCACAGATAATATTCTGATTGAGGTTTGCGGAACGAATTCTGTTTCCGGATCAGGATGTACCATGGCAACCTATGCGAGTCCGACTCCTTCCACAGTAGGCGCGGGTTCCAGTGGTGCGTGTTCGGCCGTCTCCGGTACACTTATCGGTAGTTCTGCAAGACCGGTAATGAAGTTTGGCGCCCAGGTGGGTACCACAGGTGCAGGTTCATATACCTGGTTGTGGACACCCGGTAACCTCAGCGGCAACTCCGTTACTGCTACTCCGGCGTCAACGGGCATAAACACGTATACAGTAAAGGCATCCAGTGCCGCAGGCTGTTTCAGTACGGCAACTGTTGATGTTGATGTGCAGCCTGTTACTGCTACTGCAACGTCGAGCGTTGCGACACCTGTTTGCGAGGGCACGACGGTGACTGTGGATGTAACGCCGGGTGGCGGAGCGCCTTTCACATATGTATGGAAAAATGCTGCCAATACCACAGTGGGAACAACGAAATCAGTGGATGTTATTCCTGCCAGTCCCGGTG
Source organism: Chitinophagaceae bacterium (assembly GCA_036375835.1). Classification (GTDB taxonomy): domain Bacteria; phylum Bacteroidota; class Bacteroidia; order Chitinophagales; family Chitinophagaceae; genus JAEZDC01. Next base: position 6,639 of record DASVBM010000122.1, read on the forward strand.
ACACCTATACTGTTACTGTGACTGATGCATGCGGTAATAGCGTCAACTCTTCAATTGCCGTTGTGGTTAATGCAAATCCCACATCAGCTATAGTTGAAGCAGGCCCCATCACTATTTGTGAGCCGGCGACCCAACAGCTTACGGCAAGCACTAATGCGGCATCACCTTCGTACCAGTGGATGAATAATGCGGTCAATATCGGCGGAGCTACAGGTTCAGCTTTGAATATCAGCGCGGTTGGAACAGGAAACTATAGCCTGAAAGTTACTGACGGAACAACCAGCTGTTCTTCAGTTTCTGCAGCAGTGACTGTTACAGTTAATCAGCAGCCTGCAGCGATGACAATTTCGCCGGCAAGCGCTGCCATTTGTGCAAATAGTATTCAGCAGCTGGATGTAACAGGAGGACAGATAACTTCTTCTGTGTTATCAGGCACAGGAGCCAGTACGTCTGCCGCAACCAGTACCGGATCTTCACTCGGACCCAATCCGTTGCAGATGTATTATGGTGGTACAAAACAACAATGGATCTACACTGCCAGCGAACTGACATCGTTGGGATTTGTATCCGGCACAACCATCAATGCGATTAAAATAAATCTTGTAACCGCAAATACAACCTATACTTTGAACAACCTGGTGGTGAAGATGAAAAATTCCACTACATCAAGTTTTTCATCAACATCGGCATGGGAGTCCACAGGAATGAATGTAGTGAGAGCAGCGGCAGATTTTTCAACGGTCGTTGGTCTTAATACCATAGCCTTAACAACACCGTTCTCCTGGGATGGCACCAGCAACCTTATTATAGAAATTAACTATTCCAATAATAACGGAGGTTCAAGTACCAGTCCCAACACGGCTAAGTATTCGCCAACGTCTTTTGTAAGTACCATTTTCTATCGCGCTGATAATACGGCAGCAGCCACCATCGACGCTTATGCGATGACGGCTAATTATACCTATTCAGCCCGAACTGACGTAACGTTCGACATCTCTACCGCGACAGCGATCACATGGTCACCCATAACAGACTTGTATACCGATGCAGCAGCAACAACTGCTTATACCGGAGCGGGTTCTGTTAATACAGTGTACGCGAAGCCGACCGCAACAAGAACGTATACGGCTACATCAACTTCAGCTGCAAACTGTACTAATACCGCTTCGGTGGTGGTTACTTTGAATCCGCCGACGGAAATAAGTACACAACCAGTTAGTCCGGCCGCTGCATGTCTCAATGGCGTATCACCAGGTGTGAGCGTGAGTGCAACCGGCACTGGCACGCTGACCTACCAGTGGTACAGCAATACTGTTAACAGTAATACCGGCGGCACCCTGATACCCGGAGCCACAAACGCTTCATATAGCGCACCAGTCAGTTCTGTAGGAACTACTTACTATTATGTTGAGGTGACGGGAGACTGCGGGGCAGTTACATCAAACACCGCTTCAGTGGTAGTAAACGATGCAACTTCAATCAGTGCTCAGCCCATCAGCCCATCTGAAGTCTGCGTGAATGGCCTGGCTCCGGTATTGAACGTTGGCGCATCCGGTTCAGGAACAATTACCTACCAGTGGTATAGCAATACAACTAACAGTACCGTTGGCGGTTCGCTGATAGCAGGTGCCAGCAACTCCTCTTACACGGTACCGGTAAACGTTCCCGGAACAGTGTACTATTATGTAACAGCTACCGGTGACTGTGGTCCGGTAACCAGTAACACTGCAACAGTTACTGTGGGTGCAACGCCGACAGCAAGTACCAGTCTTGCCGGAACAAGCGGTGGGGCATCGGTATGCGCAAACTACGATGTGGCAGCTTCAAATTTTTATATGAACAACTGCGACCTC
>DASVBM010000310.1:0-5796 GCA_036375835.1 Chitinophagaceae bacterium
GACTCAGCCGGACTGGGTGGATGGAGTGGAATGAGAACCACCAAAAACCTGCCGATGTTGTTCCCGGGCTATCCGAATTTCACTACCATAACCGACAAGCGCGCGGAGTTCTTCACCCAGAACCATAACCCGGAAATACTCGACATCACCAAGTTCACAGACGGTCTTGCGGTTGTTAAATTCCGTAATAAAACCAGGAGCGGTGCGTATGGCAACTCCGAACGCAACTTTTCCGATGTGGACTTTCCTGTGTTCCGGCTTGCTGAGATGTACCTGATCTATGCAGAAGCCGTAACAAGAGGCGCAACCAACGGTTCGGCCTCGCAGGCGCTCACTTATTTCAACCTGCTGCGCCAGCGTGCTTATGGTGATAATTCAGGAGACGTAGGCAGCCTGAACGAAAACCTGATCCTCGATGAACGCGCCAGAGAATTGTACTGGGAAGGCTTCCGCAGATCAGACCTGATCCGCTACAACCTCTTCACGAGCGGAACTTACCTCTGGCCCTGGAAAGCAGGTGTGCCCGGCGGTACCGGTGTTCCTGCTTACCGGAACATCTACCCGATACCAGCAACTGAAGTTGGTGCGAATCCGAAGATCACTCAAAATCCAAACTATTAATACATAAACTTCCAAGATATGAAGCGTATCAACTTTTTGCTCTTTTCACTGCTTGCGGTATTCATGATCGCCGGCTGCGAAAAAGACGAGAATCAGGTAATCTTCCAGGGAGGTACAGCTCCGGTGCTCACGGCTTCGTCTACCGCATCGCTTGTGCTGGTGCCTGCGAACGCCGGGAATCCCGCGGTCAAATTCTCCTGGACGAACCCGAACTACAGGTTCAATACCGGTATCAGCTCACAGGACGTGAATTACTACCTGCAGGTAGATACCACGGGCGCCAATTTTACCAATCCGGACATGCAGCAGGTGTCCATTTCAAAAGACCTGGAACTGCAACTGACGGTAAAAGAGCTGAACACGATCCTCAGTAAAATGAATCTCCAGGAGAATATCCAGCACAATATCGAATTCAGGATTAAGTCCACCCTGGGCAGCAACAGTGTTCCCTTGTATTCAAACGTGGTGAAGATCAAAATCACGCCTTACCTCGACGTGGTAGTGCCGATCCCGCCAACAGGTGAACTGTATGCCACAGGAAGCGCGATGCCGAGCGACTGGACGAATAGTCCGCCTGCAGGTCAGAAACTCACCAAGGTGAGCAATACTGAATATTACTGGCAGGGCACGCTGGCTCCGGGCAAGCAATACAAATTCCTGAGCAACCTCGGCCAGTGGCAGCCTCAGTACGGCGCGGTGAGCAATACCAACAACAGTATGGGTGGTGATTTCAGCGCGAATATGGGCGGCGGTTCCGATCCGAATGCCTTCGATACGCCTTCAGATCCCGGGACCTATAAAGTAACGCTGAACTTTAAAACAGGTAAGTATACCGTGGTTAAACAATAACACTTCAATCTTAGTATCATGAAAAAAATACTTTCCATATTATTCATCACCGCGGCGTCGGGAATGATCTTCCTGGCCTGTAAAAAAGTGGCGGACCTGCCGTACTATTCCGATGGATCGGCGGTGACGCTTACCGCGAACAAGACCTCCATAGCGCCAGTGTTGGGTGATTCTGCTAATAACGTAATCACTTTCAGCTGGAGCAGCCCGAAGTACGCTTCGGATTCAACTACCTGGAAGTTCCTGCTGCAGGCAGATACCAACAGCAACTTTGCTACCAGGCACACGATCGAGTACACCGGTACCAGCGGGGGATCGATCACTGGTAAACAGCTGAACGATATCCTCCTGAATTTTTCGGTACAGCCCGGCACGCCGAAAGACATCTACTTCCGCGTGATCTCTTCGTATTCAAATAATAACGAAAGGTATACTTCGAACACGTTGAAGATACCGGTGACACCTTACAGCCATCCGGCGGTGCTCAGCAGTGAGAATACAAGTGTCAGCGGGTCGCTTGCCACTTCGGGTAATCACTCCAATACGTTCTCGTGGACGCCTGCGTTCAGCGGTTATACCGGTGATATTACCTATACCCTGCAGTACGATTCTGCCACCAAAAGTTTTGCTTCACCGAAAGATATTCCCGTAGGTGTTAACCTCACATCCAAAAGCATGACCCAGGGTGAGATGAACAGCACCGCGCTGAACTCCGGTATAACCGGTGGGAACACCGGTAAAGTGGAGTATCGTGTTAAAGCGGTAACTGCGCAGGGCGCGGTTGCTTACTCGAACACCGTTTCTGTGAACATCCAGTCTTTTGTAGCCATCATCCGGCTCTACCTGCCCGGTGGTTACCAGTCGGCAACAGGAAATGGAAGTGACTGGGATCCCGGTTCTGCTCCTGAAATGATCCGCGACCAGCGTACCGGTTTGTTCAACAACATGTATTATACGTATTTCTACCTGCCCGCAGGCGCTGAGTTCAAGGTGACCCTTGGCCAGAGCTGGACAACAAACTGGGGTAAAGGAAGTACGGCGAACAGTATCGCACCAAACGGGGCTAATTTCTCTGTGACTACGGCCGGCGTGTACCGGTTTACAATCGATATCAACACCATGACCTACGACCTGCGCCAGGGAAGAATGGGATTTGTAGGCGGTGCGGTAGGTGCCGGATGGACGCCTTCGAACGTATTCCCGAACTATGAAATGGGATATTCTTCGCGCAACCTGTTCGTTGGAACTGCCGACTTTACAAATGACGGCTGGAAAATGATAGACAACGACCAGTGGAACAGTGGCAGCAATACAGTTGACGAAACCCGTAGCTATGGCTCCAACGGTCCTTCCGGCTCGAGCCTGCTGGTGAACGGTCCGAACATGCCGAACCCGCCAGGTGGCGCCGGCAGGTACCGCGTGATCTGGGACGGCCGCAATGCCGACGATGTGAAATACAGTATGATGACCGCTACTGAAATGCGGGTAGTGGGTAATGGCCTTACCGGCGTGCCGGACTGGAACCCCGGTGCTTCTCCGCAAATGACCTGGATGGGTAATGGCATCTGGCAGATCACACTTCCGCTTGACGCGAACGAAGAAATCAAATTCCTGGCAGGTGCTGCCTGGGGAGATTTCGATTATGAAGACGCGAGCGGCGGCAGCAATGCAACAGGCGTTGCGCGCAAGATGCAGTTTGAAGGGGGTCCTAACTTCAAGACTCCGGCAGTAGCGGGTACCTACACCATTACGCTGAATGAAAGAACACAAACCGTTACCATCAACTGATGAAATACGATTGATGAATTTTGAAAAAGAGGTTGCCGGAGCGGCAGCCTCTTTTTATGTTTGGTAACTTTCATTTTTATTTTTTTGTCACCAGCACCTGAACTGTATGGATCTTTCGTTGCGTCGCACACTTCAACGCCTGGTAATGCTGTTCGCCAGGCTTACTATCAGACAGGCGGTAATTTTTTATGTTGCCGGCTCCTGCATCCTTTACGCGCCAGGCGCGGCTGCGCAGTCTGACCTCCGCAGCCACCAGCCATTCGATGAAGGATGGAAGTTCCATTTTGGCCACGCTGCAGATCCGGCGAAGGATTTTAACTATGGCCTCACCGCGATCTTTTCAAAATCAGGGAAGACGGATAACACGGCGCTGGCAGTAAACTTCAACGATAGTTCCTGGCGCAGTCTTGACCTGCCGCATGACTGGGCGGTGGAGCTCCCCTTCGTACCGTTCAGCAATTTCGACGTGCAATCACACGGATATAAACCGGTGGGCGGGCATTTTCCTGAAACAAGTGTCGGCTGGTACCGTAAAAAATTCAGCGTTTCGCGGCAGGATTCAGGCAGAAGGTTCCAGTTACAGTTCGATGGCGTCTTTCGCGACGCGGATTTCTGGATAAACGGATTTTATCTCGGCAACAATCAAAGTGGTTATATCGGTGTCGCTTATGATATAACAGACTATCTGAACTATGATAAGGAGAATGTGGTTGTAGTCCGGGTGGATGCCTCGCAATATGAAGGATGGTTTTATGAAGGAGCAGGAATTTACCGCCACGTGTGGCTGAATAGTTTCCCGGATCTTCATATCGCTGGTGATGGCATGTTCACCCATTCGTCGGTAAAAGGCAACAAGGCTACGGTGACGGTGGAAACCACGATTCAGAATGACGGCCTTTACCCCGCAAATTGCACCATCAGCAGTTATATAACAGACCGGGACGGCAGGCTTGTCGCGCGGTCGAATGCGCAACCGGTAGTAACCGGCCTGAACGGCTCAGCCACGATTACGCACCGGTTAAAAGTTATCAATCCAATACGCTGGAGCCTGGACACGCCTTACCTCTACAGGGTAACATCGCTCGTCCGGCAAAACGGGAAAGTGGTAGACAGCATGACCCACCGTTTTGGAATTCGCAGTATTGAAGTGAAAGCTGACGGTGTTTTTCTGAACGGGAAATATCTGAAACTGAAAGGCACGAACAACCACCAGGACCATGCAGGGCTGGGTTCAGCCTTGCCCGATTACCTTCATTATTATCGTGTGAGGCTGCTGAAGGAAATGGGAAGCAACGCTTACCGTACCAGTCATCACCCACCTGCGCCGGAACTCCTGGATGCCTGCGACAGCCTCGGAATGCTGGTGATGGATGAGACGCGTTTGCTGAACAGCAGCCCGGAGTACATGAGCCAGTTTGAGCGGATGATCCGCAGAGACCGCAATCATCCTTCCGTATTCATGTGGAGCATCGGAAATGAAGAAGGCTGGATACAAACCACTGCTACAGGCCGGCGTATTGCGCAGACCCTGCTGAGAAAGCAGACAGAACTCGATCCAACGCGTACCAGTACCTATGCTGCAGACGTTGCGAATGTATTTCACGGCGTCAATGAGGTCATCCCGGTGCGCGGATTCAACTATCGCCAGTATGCCGTAGGAGACTATCACCGTTCGCATCCCAGCCAGCCTGTCATCGGAACAGAGATGGGAAGCACTGTAACCACCCGGGGTATTTATGAGCAGGACAGCCTGCGCGCCTACGTTCCCGACCAGGACATTACCTATCCCTGGTGGGCAAGTACCGCGGAACAATGGTGGAAGCTCGCCGCAGACAGCAATCACTGGCTCGGGGGTTTTATCTGGACGGGTTTCGATTACCGTGGTGAGCCCACCCCGTTTCAATGGCCGAATATCTCCTCGCATTTTGGAGTAATGGATGTTTGCGGCTTCCCGAAGAATATATATTACTACTACAAGAGCTGGTGGACGAATGAAGACGTGCTGCATATCTCACCGCACTGGAACCGGAAAGGAAGGGAAGGTGATACAATAGACGTTTGGGTGAACAGCAATGCAGAGCAGGTGGAGCTGTTGCTGAATGGCAAAAGCCTTGGTAGCAAGGAAATGCCGCGTAATGGCCATCTGCAGTGGCAGGTACCTTATGCGCCTGGAACGCTGGAAGCGCATGCCTGGAAAAAAGGAAAACAATTCACAACCCGGGTTGAAACCACAGGTGCACCCTTCGAACTAGTGGTGACGCCTTATAAAACCACTATTCTGGCCGACGGAAGGGACGCGACCGTGGTAAACATCTCGGTGGTGGACCGCCGCGGTGTTGAAGTACCTGATGCGAATAACCTGATCCGCTTTGGTTTAACCGGTGACGGTAAAATCATCGGTGTGGGGAATGGCGACCCGAGCAGCCACGAGAGAGACCGGTATAATGATACTGCTGCCGAACGCCACCTGTTCAATGGTAAGGCGCAGGTAATCATTCTTTCCGGTAAGACGCCGTCTGCCATTCATTTCGAAGCCCG
>DASVBM010000314.1:0-8070 GCA_036375835.1 Chitinophagaceae bacterium
TTCTATAAAATAAAAGGAGACGGCATCAAAGATTTTGACATAGTAATTTACGACGACCAAACGGACAATGGAACTTATGACCGTGATTATAAAAAGGCAATCAACTTAATAATACAAAGAGAAAAAAACAACCGCTAATAACTAAGGTTTCGTTGGGCCCAACGGGCCAACAATGAAACCGCTGTTGAACGGAACCGGTAAATTTTCAGGGTGATGATTTATTATGGAGTTTCCGGGTGACGAGCCAGGGAGTGCAGGCAGGCATGTGGCCTGCTTTTGTTATCCGGAGCGGAGGGCCTGGCGATTAAATAAGGCCCCGGGTTGTATTTCAGTCTCTCTGGCACATAACTGCCCCTACCCATTAGCTTGCGTTAACAGGCGCAGTTCGTTTTTGCAGTAAATACTGCGGTGGTGGTCCACGTTGATCGAAGGTTTCGATCGTTACCAGGTTCCCCGTCTTGCAGCAGGGACATTTGCGCAAGAGCGTATTTGCCGGCTTTTGATTTCTTTTCACCTGTAATTTTTCCTGCAAGGCCTGGAGCCTGCCACGCTTCCAGGTGCTGCTGATAATGCCGTAATGCCGTATACGCACAAAGCGGAAAGGCAGTATGTGTTGGGCGAACCTGCGGGTGAACTCCTGGTTGGTGAGGGTCATCTGTTTCACCTGCCGTGCCTGGTGCCGGTAGTCTTTCCAGGTGAAGGTTACGGCCTGATCAGTTACATGCAGCAGGCGGTGGTTGGAGATGGCTACCTTATGGGTATATCGGCCCAGGTATTCGATCACCTGGCGCGGGCCACCAAAGGGACGCTTTGCGTACACTACCCAGCTTTTTTGAAAAAGGCTTTCGATCAGTTCCCGGCCTGCGATTTTGTGTTCGCGCAGCTGCTGCACATACTTTGCCCTGAACACTTTGCTCAGCGCCTTTACCGGGAAAAGAAACTTATCACTGCGGTGCTGCTTTTTCCAGTTTCCGGAGGCGTCTATAGCGCCGCCTGGCACGATACAGTGCAGGTGAGGGTGAAGGGATAGGTTTTGTCCCCAGGTATGCAGTACTGCTATCATCCCGGATTGTAGTCCTTCCCTGCGGCCAAACTGGTTTAAGGTGGCCCAGGTGGCGGCGAACAAGGCATCATAGACCAGCTTAGGCCGGTGCATTGCCAGCGGGTTAAGCTCCGCTGGCAGGGTGAACACCAGGTGATAATAGGTACAGGGCAACAGGTCTTCTTCCCGTTTCTGTATCCACTGCTCGCGTTTGTGTCCCTGGCATTTGGGGCAATGGCGGTTACGGCAGCTATTGTAGCTGATTCGTATGTTACCACATTCAGTGCAGGCATCGACATGACCGCCCAGTGCTGCGGTACGACACAGTGTGATAGCGCGCAGCGTCTTTTGCTGATGCAGGTTGAGCGGCAATACAGAGCTGTCTGTGCGGCGCAGCACATCGCCTACTTCCCACTGCGGCTGCATTGCGCAAACACTTTATCCAGTGGGCTATTGGGCAGCTGATCGGGCGTCTGGCAAACATGCAGGTAAACCATGGTGCTTTCGATGTTTGCATGACCCATCATCTTTTGCACGGTGATGATGTTTACCCCGTCTTCCAGCAGGTGGGTTGCATAGGTGTGCCGCAACATGTGCGTATGCACGTCTTTGATGATACCTGCCTGGCGGGCTATTGTTTTAACCGCCCATTGAACGCCGCGCTGGCTGTAGCGGCCATCGAATCCTTTTCCTTCGGGATTGCCTGTGCCTTCGAAAAGGAACTTTCGTGGCCGTTCTGCAGAAATATATTTAGTGATTCCCCTCACCAGGTGTTCACTAAGCGGAACATAGCGGTCTTTGTTGCCTTTGCTTTGCACGATGTGCAGCAGCCGGCGGTCGAAGTCGAGATGTTTTAGCTCAATACTGCGGAGTTCCTGGCAGCGCAGTCCGCATCCATAGAGCAATCCGATCAGAATCTTATGTTTTAGCAGTTCAGCCTTTTGCAGCATGGCCCAGATCTCCTGGCGACTGAGGACTACAGGCAGCTTTTCAGCGCGGGCAATAGACGGCAGGTGCAGATAATCGTAGGGCAGCCCTTCTGTTTTGAGCATGAAGCGCAGTCCGTATACCGTGTGTTTGAAATACGTTTGAGAAGGCGTCTGACTTCTTTGCTGCAGTTCGTAGAGATAATCTTTTACCTGTTCGGGATCAAGTTCTGTAGGCAGGCACTGGAAGTGAATAGCAAGGGCCGCGATATGGCGGCTATAGTTGTCGAAGGTGCGGTGGCTTCTGCCCAGCAGGGAAATGTTGCGTTCAAAACGCTCAAGCAAAGCCTGGAATCCGTTAACTTCACGACAGGCACGGTTGAGGTATTTGTTATACCTTAATTCTTCCTGCGATTTTTTTTCGTTGCCATAAGTTATAGTTTTTGGTGAACACTAAATTTACGGATAGCGGGGAAGGCTACCGTAGGTTTAGTTCAACAGTGCATTGGCAATATGGCGGGGCGAACAATATATTCTCAGCCTTTTGTTCGCTATTCAACTTCGGTTTCGGCAGACGAATAACGCCGAGCAACTGAATAAACAATGAGCTTTTGTATCTTTAATCAGCATTGGTTCCAGGCTGGACGAACAATGAATGCCGCCACATCGCCAATGCTTTCACGTTGCCTGCAAGCAAATTCAACCACCTTTTAACTTTAAAGTTTCTTGACAAAACAGTTTAACAAGACAGGACTTTATCTGACGCTTCTATTTGCTGTAATATTACTGATTGAATTTTTGGTTTCAACATTTTACAAAGGCTGGACATTTAATAAAGGTTCATTTGTAATTGCTAATAAAATCATATCATATTTGTCTTTCTTCGGACTTATATTTTTCATTGCATTTACATTTAGACCAAAATCTGTTGGGATAATTGCTTTAGGCATAATCACTTTGCTATTATTCTCTATTTTGACTTTTTTTGCAATTAACCCGATTGACACAACAACAGAGCCGGTTGACATTAAAACTATAGCGACACAACCTGACGGCAAAAAAGTTATTGTTCGACAATACAAAAACGCAAAGACAAATGCTGAAATTATAGACACCGTTTTAGTCAAAGACGTTTTTATTTTTAGAAGAGTTTTCAAATAAATAATAAACAAACATAACCCTCACAACTGCCAGCAGGCAACATGGGGTTTGCTGCTATGCTGGCTGACGAATAAATCCTCATCATTTGTTCGCTATCAGCAGCGGTTCGGGCTGACGGAATTCTATTGAGCTTTTGTGCTTATCTTCATCATCAGTAATTCGGTGGTGGTGGAACAAAGTTTTCCCTGGTAAATGGTATCGGGTATAACACCGAAGAATTCTACCTGGTAAATCGTGCTACAGGTTTTATGGACACGTTAACCGGACTACCGGTATTTTCAGAAGACATGCGATATTTTGCCTGTATCAATAATCCCGGCACTGACGAAGACCAGCGAATACAGGTTTGTGAAATAAAAAATCACTCGGTGCAAACAGTTGCATTTCCCAACGGCAGGGCTGACACTTTCATTGTTGGCATAAGGTGCGTTAGCAAAACTGAAATGATGGCAAAAGATTCCCGGGGTAAATATTGGAAACTTAACTTTTAGAATACCGGTAGCGGATAATAGCGTTAGATTAGATCAGCAAATCCTTTGAAATCTGCCTTACATTCGTGTTTGCAACCCCCAGCGGTAAAACGACATCAGCACCAAGTGACCGTAATAACCCGAAACAATAATTTTAACCTGCTCCGCTTGATAGCCGCTTTCCTGGTGGTGGTCTCACATTCCTATGGCTTGCTAGGAGCTGGGCTTCAGCAACCCTTGCTGCCCATGCGGGAAGGCAGGATCATCCCCAGCGATTTAGGGCTGTACGTCTTTTTCACCATCAGCGGTTACTTAATTTTTAAAAGCCTGGTCGCTTCGGCCACCTACCTCCAGTACCTGTGGAAGCGGTTTTTAAGGATCGTTCCTGCGCTTGCAATGGTGAACCTCGTATGCGTCATCACCGGTTTATTCCTGACTGTTCTGCCGGCAGGGGAATACCTCTCCAGCGCTGAAACCTGGCGCTACCTGCTCGTCAACACCTCACTCGTCGCCAACCAGTTTCAGCTGCCCGGCGTCTTCACTACCCTGGAAGACAGGAGTATCAACGCTTCGTTATGGACAATCCTGGTGGAGGTGAAGTTCTACATTTTGCTGATGCTGGCGCAGATGGTTGGTATCACCCGGAAACGGACTTTGGTTTTAGGGTGCTTTGCCATATTCCATATCTCCTGGCTGTATTTCTCCGTTTACAAAGTATCCGTTGCCGGCGTGCAGCCGGAAGTGTATTTCAACTTCGGCAGCTACTTTTTTATAGGGGTGCTGTTTGCTTGTTTCCCGCAATTGCTGAAGCTGAAGTGGTGGTTACCGCTTATTTTACTCGTTACCGCCCTGTTTCTCAATGCGCCTTTCAACAATTCGCTTATTTCTTTGTCCCTGCCGTATTTTATTCTGAAAGCCGGACAATCAAAACCGCTTTGGGGTATACACAAGGCAGACTACTCTTACGGGCTGTACCTCTACGCTTTCCCCGTTCAGCAAATGGTGATACTGGTTGCGGGAAAGGGTATTCCGGTCGTCGCCCATATTGTTATTTCTACGGTTATCGTCTTAATATTTGCGGCGTTATCCTGGCACTTTATAGAAAACCCGGCTTTGCAGAAAAAAGCGGCGTTATCCGCGTTATTCAAAAAAAGGTCATCTCTCCTTACACGATGAGCCGGAAGCATAAATCGTCTTACAGGCCTTAGGGGTGGTCAAATTCCCCGGGAATATTTGTACATTTCAACAGATCCCAGGCGTCCGGATAACCGTGATTTGATGAATATGAAAATAATTCTAACTGTTTGTTTGGTTTTATTCGCCTGCACTGTTACAGTTGCACAGAAGCCTGCGGATGGGATATACACCTACGCTATGGCGTTTGCAGAATGGCAGGGTAAATCTTTGGGTGCGACATGTACTGTAATTGTGAAAGGGGACAGCATTAAAGTCATTCATAATGGTAACAGCAACCTGACCGGCAAGGAGGGTGATATCCTCGATGAGGGAATTATCATGAAACACGCGAAGACGGGAAAATGGATTATCGGACACAGTGAAAAAGACAAAGACGCGAAAGAATTTGGTGGTTGTTCGGACGGACCTGCTGTGATTGATTTCAAGCGGAGAAAGTTTTGGAGTTGCTGATCTTGTTGAGAGCGAAAACAGTGGGCTGCTCCGCTACCCCGTTTCATTATGCAAACCCGCTGCTGGAATAAAACCTGTACATTAGTTCGGTAATGCGGTGCGATGCCGGCATAGACCCGCCGGCCAAAATCCGATCAGCGATGGACAGCTACCAGATAACATTTGACACCTGGAATAAAGGGGCCAGGCTCTACCAGGAAAAATTCATGGACCTGGACCTGTATAATGATACCTATGACCGGTTTTGCGGGTTGATCGAAAAAGAGAGTCCCGCTGTTTTTGAAATTGGTTGCGGGCCGGGGAATATCACAAAATACCTGCTCTCGAAAAGGCCTGACTTCCGGATCGAGGCGATCGATATTGCACCGAACATGATTGAGCTGGCCAGGGCTAACAATCCAGCCGCCCGTTTCGCCGTGATGGATTGCAGGCAGATTGACAGCTTGACGGCGAAGTACGATGCAATCATCGCTGGCTTTTGCATGCCCTATTTATCAAAAGAAGACAACGCGAAGCTGATCAAAGACTGTTCGGCCCTGCTGCACAATGGCGGTATCCTTTATTTCAGTACGATAAAAGGGGATTACGGAAATTCAGGCTACAGGACGGCCAGTACCGGTGATGAATGCTATATTTATTACTATGATGAAGATTTTTTCCTCAGCAAACTGGAGCGGAACAGCTTTGAGCCAGCGGAACTGACATACAAGCTTCATCCTCAGCCGGCGACGCCCGATGCGGTTGAGATGATCTTTATTGCTAGGAAGCGTGACTAACCGGGCGATCATAAATCTAAAACATACCAATGTATAAACCGGGCTTTGCCGTTTCCTGCTCGCTGATCATGGTATTGCTGGCGACTTTTCCCGCAATGCCGCAGGGTAATCAACAGGGTGCTGCCGGAGATTCAGCAGACACTGCCAGGCTAAGGATCTCTAATCTCTCCGGGGACTTTTATGTGTACACCACCTACCATATGTACAAAGGCAACCGGATCGGCGCGAATGCCATGTACCTGCTGACCGATCAGGGGGCGGTGTTGTTTGATACGCCCTGGGACACTACGCAGTTTCAGCCGCTGCTGGATAGTATCCGGGTGCGGCACAATGCAAAGGTGCTGCTGTGCATCTCCACGCATTTCCACGAGGACAGAACCGGGGGGCTGGAGTATTACCGCAAGCAGGGCATTAAAACCTATACCACGGTGCGCACGGATGAACTGAGCAGGCAAAGGGGAATGAAAAGAGCCGGGTTCCTGGTTTTAAACGACAGCCTGTTCAATGTGGGCCGGTATAGCTTCCGTACCTACTACCCCGGGCCGGGGCATACGCCTGACAACATAGTGATCTGGTTCCCGAAGGAAAAGATACTGTATGGCGGATGCCTGGTGAAAAGTGTGCAGGACAGCGACCTAGGTAACCTGGCTGACGCTGACCGGGAACGCTATGCCGCAACGATAGATAATCTTCGCCGGGAATGCCGCGATCCCCGGTTCGTTATTACCGGACATAATGATTACAGCAGCACACAGTCGTTAGACCATACTTTGAAAATGGCGGAAGAACTGCGGAAGGGGAGGTGAACAAGGCGAACAAACAATTGTATTCATAAAGCTAATCAACTGCATGTAACATCTTATATACCGCACCCGGCTTTACAGGAGTACGTCATCCGCATCTCCACTGTCACTGCCTGCCTGCCTGCGGGAGTGAACGAGGTTGTTACGCCTTACCCGCCTACCCCCTTCCAGTCGTTGATGTTTTATGGCAACGATCCTGTTTGGATGAGCCGTGAGGTGACCGGCGGATTTGAAAAGCAGCCGGTTTCGGTGCTGGTTGGTCCGCAGCATTCAAGGGTGAATGTAAAGGTGAGCGGGCAGCTCAACGCGATCAGGGTGGATTTTGCGCCGGGCGGTATGTTCAGGATGCTGGGCATACCGATGGTGGAGTTGTTTGATGGCGGCTTTGACGCCGTGGAGTTCTTTGGCGCACAGATAAAAGAAGTCAACGAACGGTTAAGTGAGATCACCGAGCCTGCACAAGGAAAAACAATCGTGGAAAAATTCCTGCTGCAGCGGTCGGGTAAATTAAAGTGCAGGCTGCCGGTTGATACGGCTTTGCGGCTGATGCTGATTCAGGACGGCCGGGAAGACATTGAACAGGCGGCTTCTCTTTCCTGCCTTAGCCTGAAGCAGTTTGAAAGAAAATGCAGGGAGCGCGTGGGAATGAATCCCAAAACATTCGCCCGTATACTCAGGTTTTCGAAAGCTTACCGCATGCATGAAGCGTTCCCGGAGCTGAGCTGGACCAGCATTGCCCATGAAGCAGGGTATTAC
Organism: Chitinophagaceae bacterium; assembly: GCA_036375835.1. Taxonomy (GTDB): domain Bacteria; phylum Bacteroidota; class Bacteroidia; order Chitinophagales; family Chitinophagaceae; genus JAEZDC01. Next base: position 7,582 of record DASVBM010000314.1, read on the forward strand.
GACCAGATGCATATGATCAGGGATTTTAAAATTTTTGCCGGGGTAACACCCACGGTTATCGAAAAGCAACTGCTTTCCACGCCCTTGCGGATGCAGCGGGACCTGCAATATTAGAATGTCTCTTTTGTACTATGCTGCCGCGTATGCGAGGGATAGTTTTACAGCAAAAAAATATGAGAACAGCTTCGGCATCGCGGAAACGTAACAAAGCATATTGCCTGGCCCTGGCATGGCTGCTCGCCCTCAATACGGTGTTCGGGCAGGACACCGCCACTGCAGATCAACTTCAGCGGCTGGATACATTAAAAACCCATACACAGTTGTATTGTTACAGCCCCGGACAACAGGAAAGGGCAGCGACTATTGCGGTTTTCCTGGAAGAAGCGGTGAAGTATTTCCAGGAAGAAATAGCCTTTACTCCCCAAACGGTTTTCTATATTCTTTCGCCACAACATTGGAAGCAATATGCAGCTACTCCTTTTCATGAAG
>DASVBM010000323.1:0-13279 GCA_036375835.1 Chitinophagaceae bacterium
ACCTGCACGGCTGATCACGATGTCTGCAGCTGCATACGCTTTCTCCATCTCTGTAATGAAATCACCGACCCAGACGTTTGGCCTGTTCTTACCGGTAGCTATATACTCCGCTGCCGTAGTCTTGCCGGTTTGCCAGATCAGCTGGAGGTTATTTCTTTCAAATTCTTCGATATGCGTTGCGACGGCCTCATTAATGCTGCGTGCCCCCAGGCTGCCGCCTACCACCAGGATTGTTTTTTTGTTTTCATCAAGCCCGAAATACCGGATCGCATCACTCTTCAGTATACTGGATGCGGCAATCGACTTTCGCACCGGATTACCGGTTACAAGTAGTTTCTCCCGCGGGAAAAATTTTTCCATTCCTTCGGAAGCCACAAATATTTTCTTTGCCCGCCGGCCCAGCATCATGTTTGATCTGCCGGCGAATGAATTGCTTTCATGAATGAAGGTTGGAATGCCTCTTGACTGTGCCAGCTTGAGTACCGGATAGGAAGAATACCCGCCAACGCCGATCACTGCGTCAGGCCGGAAATGATTGAATATACGTCTTACCTGGAAGAGGCTTCGCAGCAGTTTGAAAGGAAGACTGACATTCCTGAAAAGCGAACCGCGGTTGAAGCCGGCAATATCCAGGCCCTCAATATTGTACCCCGCCTGCGGAACTTTTTCCATTTCCATCCGGTCTTTCGCACCCACAAAAAGAATCACCGTACCCGGGCTGATCTCCCGGATCGCGTTTGCAATGGCAATGGCTGGGAAGATATGTCCTCCGGTTCCACCGCCCGCTATAATGATCTTTTTATTCATATCGCATGCTCCTGAGAGCGCTTCATTTTGTTGTTCGCAACTTCAGTATTCCCTGTACCCGGTGCCGGTTCTGCTGCCGGGGAAGGTTCTTTTCCCTCCAGTTGTTCCACGTTCCTGGCTACGCTGAGGATGATGCCAATCGCCGCACAGGTAAACAGGAACGAGGTACCCCCCATACTGATCAGGGGAAGGGTGACACCCGTTACCGGGGTCAGATTCACGTTCACCGCCATGTTCGCCATTGCCTGTATCACCAGCGTGAAACTCAGTGCCAGCGCCAGGAAAGCGCCGAAGGCAAAGGGACATCGTTTGAAAATATTGATACACCGGAACAAAAACAGCAGGTAAATGAAAATGATAAACGCGCCGCCCGCCAGTCCGTACTCTTCGATGATGATGGCATAAATGAAATCGGAATAAGGGTGTGGCAGGAAGTTGCGCTGAGTGCTGTTGCCCGGGCCTTTCCCAACCAGGATGCCTCCATTCGCGATGGCGATCTTAGCCTGCTGCACCTGGTAAGGAACCGTTTCGTCGTTCGCGTAAATAAAGTCCTGTACCCTTTTGATCCAGGTGCCAGCCCGACCGATACCAGCCGTTTTTACAATCGTGCTCTTCCCCTCCTGCTTGTCATAACTCATTACTGCTATGCTCACCAGTATCACAACCGGTATTAATGCAACACCCACCGCCAGCATGATATGTTTCAGGCTGATGCGGCCAATAAACATCAGCATCAATGAAGTGGCGCCGGTGAGTAAGGCCGTCGACAGGTTGGCAGGTGCTATCAGCAGGCAAATGATCACTACCGGCGTAATCACCGGCAGAAATCCTTTCCTGAAATCCTTAATCACCTCCTGCTTCCTGCTGAGCATGCGCGAGATATACATGAACAGGGCAAGTTTGGCGAGGTCGGAGGTCTGCATCGTGAGATTGATCACCGGGAGTTTGATCCACCTGCTGCCTTCATTGATCGTTGCGCCAAAGAAGAGTGTATACAGCAGCAACGGTATCGACAACAGGAAGAGCACCGTAGCAACTCTCGAATAGAGGGTATAATTGACGCGATGCAGGAAGTATATCAGCAGCATACCCAGCACGATAAACGATAACTGTTTGAACAGGTATACCTCCGTATTGCCTTTGTACAGTTTATAAGCGAGTGACCCGGTGGCACTGTAGACTACCAGCAACGAGGTAAGCGCCAGCAGTATTACTATACCCCAGATATATTTATCACCCCGCGTGTTGCGCAGCAGCTGCTGCCTGTTCAGCGAGGCGAAGGAAATATCTCTTATGTTAACCTGATCATTCATTGATTAGACAGTTAGCTCATTCGTGTTCAAAGCGCTTTTACCGCTTCTTTGAACTGGTTGCCGCGATCTTCATAGTTTTTGAAAAGGTCGAAACTGGCACAGGCCGGGCTCAACAGTACCACGTCGCCCTTCGCTGCAAGCCGGAATGACTGCTCCACAGCTTCCTTCGCACTTCCTGTTTCAACAATAACAGGAGCCATGTCACGAAAGGCAGCCAGAATCTTTTTGTTGTCAACGCCCATGCAGACGATCGCTTTCACCTTCTCTTTTACCAGGTCCGCAATCAGTGTATAGTCATTTCCCTTGTCCGTTCCTCCCAGCACCAGGATAGTCGGTTTGTTCATACTTTCCAGCGCATACCAGGTGCTGTTCACGTTTGTAGCCTTGCTGTCATTAATAAACTCCACACCGCGCACAGTGGCCACGTGTTCCATTCTGTGTTCGAGACTCTGGAAATCCTTCACCGCTTCACGGATCTTCTCTTTCCGGATTCCGAGGGTCGCGGCTGCAATTCCTGCTGCCATGGTGTTGTAATTATTGTGTTTACCTTTCAATGCGAAGTCATAAATACTCATACTTACTCTTTCTTCCTGTATTCGCAGCATCATCTGATCACCCTTGATGTATCCGCCTTTTTTTACTTCCTGTTTCATAGAAAATGGTAATGGGTTAGTATTTGGTTTCAAAGTCTCCAGTTTGTTTGTGACTACCTCGTCATCCAGGTTATAGATGAACCAGTCGTCCTTTGTCTGATTTTCGATGATCCTGAACTTGCTGCTGATATAGTTTTCAAACCGGTAATCGTACCTGTCCAGGTGATCTTCGGTTATATTCAGCAGCACCGCCACGTCAGGGCGAAACGTCTGGATGTCATCAAGCTGAAAAGAACTGATCTCGGCAACATAAAGTGGTTTCGGATCCTCCGCTACCTGCCTGGCGAATGAATAGCCGATATTCCCCACCAGTGCCGCGTTAATTCCTGCCTTCCTGCAGATATGGTAGATCAGCGAAGTGCAGGTACTCTTTCCATTACTTCCCGTGATACCAACTATTCTGCTTTCACCTTTGAAACGGTAAGCCAGTTCTATCTCGCTGATCACCGGGATCCCCTGTTTCCTCACCAGCTTTACCATTTCGTTCTTCTCCGGTATTCCCGGGCTCTTCATCACTTCATCTGCCTGTAGTATCCTTTCTGTAGTGTGTTGTCCCTCCTCGAATTCAATTCCTTTATCAACCAGTGTCTGCCTGTACTGTTCCTTAATTTTTCCGCCGTCACTTACAAACACATCATAGCCCTGCTGCTTACCCAGGATCGCAGCACCCACGCCGCTCTCTCCGGCACCCAGTATTACTAACCGATGTTTCATATCCAGCACCGGGCCATGCGCCCGCTTATCTTATTTTCAGGGTTACGATTGACAGTACGACCAGTAACACCGTGATGATCCAGAACCGTACTGCTATCTTGCTTTCATGATATCCTTTCTTCTGGTAGTGATGGTGCAAAGGGCTCATCAGAAAAATTCTGCGTCCTTCACCATATTTCCGTTTCGTGTATTTGAACCAGGCCACCTGCAACATCACACTCAGGTTCTCCACCAGGAACACCCCGCAGAAAATCGGTATGAGTAATTCCTTCCGGACGATGATGGCCAGGGATGCAATGATGCCGCCGAGCGCGAGGCTGCCCGTATCACCCATAAACACCTGCGCAGGGTAGGCATTATACCAGAGGAATCCGATACATCCGCCGATGAAGGCGGCCACGAAAATGCTGAGCTCACCGAGGTTGGGGATGTACATGATGTTCAGGTAATCAGCAAGCAGGTAATTGCCGCTCGCGTAAATAAAAATTCCCAGCCCTGCTCCGATGATCGCACTTACGCCGCCCGCCAGGCCGTCGAGCCCGTCGGTAATGTTGGCTCCGTTCGATACCGCAGTAATGATAAACGTGACGACCAGCACATAGACGATCCAGGTATATTTCTCCGCGCCGGGACCCATCCAGCTGATGAGTTTGCTGTAATTGAACTCGTGGTTCTTCACAAACGGTATCGTGGTGATGGGCGTTTTTGCTTCAACGAACTTGCGTTCGCGTCCCTCGATCTCGCGCACTTTGATAATCGTATCGGGACTGGACTGCCTCGATCCGTAATACTCTCTTTCCACTACCACATTATCGCTGAAATAAAGTGTCAGTCCTACTATTATCCCGAGGCCTACCTGCCCGATAATCTTTGATACGCCTGCAAGCCCGTCGCTGTCTTTCTTTTTGTATTTCTCTCCGCGCTGCTGTGCCGCTTTCCGTGCCTTGATTTTGAAATAGTCATCCAGGAATCCTATGATACCCAGCCAAACGGTTGACAAAAGCATCAACCTGATATAGACCTTGGTAAGGTCCGCGAACAGTAACGTTGGGATGATAATCGCAAGCAATATGATGACGCCACCCATTGTAGGCGTTCCCTTTTTCTGTGTTTCACCAGCCAGCCCGAGTTCGCGGACGCTTTCACCGATCTGCCGGCGCTGCAGGTAACGGATGATGCGCTTGCCGAAAATGGTGGCAATCAGCAAGGACAAGAGGATGGCCATTGCAGCGCGGAAGGTCAGGAACTGGAACACGCCGGTGCCTGCTACGTTAAACTCTTCCCTCAGCCATGTAAAAAAGTGATACAACATATTATACAGTTGAAAGCATGCCGGTTTTCCGGTTACTTACCCAACATTTCAAACATTTCCGTTAATACTGCTTTGTCGTCAAAGTCGTTTTTCACGCCATTCACCTCCTGGTATTTCTCATGTCCTTTCCCGGCAACGAGAATGATATCGTCTGCCCGGGCGAGGGTCACCGCGGTCTTGATTGCTTCCCTGCGATCCGGTATCGAGATGTATTTGCGTTTCGCCGCGGTATTCAATCCTTCCTCCATGTCCTTCAGTATTTGCAGCGGATCCTCTGTTCTGGGATTGTCACTGGTGAAAATCGCGCGGTCGCTGAGATCGCAGGCCGACTGCCCCATTACGGGGCGCTTGGTTTTATCCCTGTCGCCGCCACAGCCGATCACGGTAATCACATGCTCATCGCCTTTTCTCAGTTTCCGTATTGTTGCCAGTACATTCTCGAGTGCATCCGGGGTATGGGCATAGTCGACGATTCCAACAATGCCGCTTTTACTGATGATGTAATCGAATCTTCCTTCCGCACCGGTCAGCATACTCAGCGCGGTAAGCACCTCGTCGCGTTGTTTCCCGAGGCAGATAGCGGCGCCGAAAACTGCCAGTAGATTATAAGCATTGAACTCGCCGATGAGCCTGAAATGCACTTCTTTATCATTGACGATCATCTGCAACCCGGTCAGCGCATTTTCAAGAATTTTGCCTTTGAAATCGGCTACGGTTTTCAGACTGTAGAAATACTTTTTAGCGTTGGTGTTCTGCAGCATCACCGCACCACGCTTGTCATCGGCGTTAGAGATGGCGAAGGCCGCAGAAGGCAACTGATCGAAAAAACTTTTCTTTACGCGGATATACTCGTCAAAAGTTTTGTGATAATCAAGGTGGTCATGGGTTATATTGCTGAATATGCCGCCGGCAAACTGCAGCGCGGTAGCCCGGTGCTGGTGAATGGCATGCGAGCTCACTTCCATAAATGCGTATTCACAACCTGCATCTACCATCCGCTTCAGCAGTGCGTTCAGCGAAACAGCGTCGGGGGTTGTATGCGTTGCAGGTACAACTTCATCACCAATGTGATTCTGAACTGTGCTGATCAGACCGCAGCGGTGCCCGAGTTGCGTAAACAGTTTATACAGTAAAGTTGCGATGGTTGTTTTTCCGTTGGTACCGGTTACTCCAACCAGCTTCAGCCGATCAGATGGCTCACCGTAGAAATTGTGCGCGATATATGCCAGTGCTTCACTGGTATTCAGTACCTGTATCCAGGTAATGCCCGGATCCCGCTCTGCCGGAATCGTTTCGCATACCACGGCAACTGCACCCTGCTCTACCGCGCGGCCGATATATTCATGCCCATCGGAATGCACTCCTTTTATTGCCACGAACAAAGAACCGGCCGATATCTTCCGGGAATCAATACACACATCGTTTATCTCCCGGTCAGTACTGCCGTGTACCGACTGGAGACGCACTTTATATAATATGTCCGTTAGTGTTTTCACTGTTCAAGTCTGATGGTGATAAATTTTCCTTTTACCGGGTTACTGCCTGGTTCCAGCGATTGTGAAACCACGCGGCCTTTACCCTGTACTGCTACTTTCAGACCAATGTTTTCACATATACTCACCGCGTCTTTCAGCGTCAATCCCCTTAACGAAGGCACGGTTTCCCGTTTCAGGTTTACCGCAGTTATTACCGGTTTTACCTGGCTTCCGGAAACCATAACCAGTTCAGACTCGCCCGGCTGATCAGCATAATTCAGCTGCAGGCGGCTGAAGATCTCTTTCACATCTGCCGAAGCCCCTGCATATTCAAAACGGGCGCTGTCTCTTTGCGCGGTGATTTTCAGCAGACCTTCCTGTTTTACATAAAGTGTGTATAGCCGGTCTGATATTTCCCTGAAAACCGGCCCGGCAACGGATGCACCATAAAACTTCGCAGCGTGTGGCTTGTTCTTGATCACTACTACGATTGTATACTGCGGGTTTTCTGCCGGAAAATAACCGGCGAATGATGACTGGTAAATATGATCGGAATAACCCCGGCTGCCGTTAGCCACCAGTGCGGTGCCGGTTTTTCCTGCAACCCGGTAAGGCGAATTCCGGAACAACTGGTAACCGGTACCTCCCGGAACTGTTGTAACACCTTCAAGACAAGCTTGCAGCTGTTTAAGCGTAGCATTGGTGCAGATCTGCTCATTCACCACTTCGGGCCTGACATCGCGCACTACCCTGCCATTCTCGACGATCGAGTTTACGAGGTAAGGTTTCATCATCTTTCCCTTATTCGCTACCGCGTTATAAAGCATAGCGGTGTGCATCGGGGTTACCATCAGGTTGTAGCCAAAAGCCATCCAGGGAAGTGTGGTATTGCTCCAATGCCTGCTTCCCGGTTTATAGATCACCGGCTTTCTTTCTCCTACCAGATCAACGCCGGTGGTTCTGTCGAGTTTCAGTTGCTTCAGGTGGCTGATAAACTGTGAGGGAGCATTTCCGTAACTGTTTACTGCCAGTTTGGCCATGCCGACGTTCGAACTCACCTCGAATGCCCGTTTAATATCTACGTTATTCAAACCATGTTGCTCGCTGTCGAACACCGTTCTGCCAGCGATCTGCCAGGAGCCACCTTCCAGGTTTACCGCGGTGTTGATCGTTGCCTTCCCATCTTCGAGCACGGCGATCAACGTAGCCAGTTTAAAGGTTGATCCGGGTTCGGAAGGAGTGAGCGCATAATTATAATCTTCGAAATAGGTTCCGTTAGCCCTGCGGCCGAGGTTCGCGATTGCCTTCACCTTGCCGGTCTCCACTTCCATAACAATCGCACAACCATATTCGGCCTCATTGCCAACCATCATCTTCATCAGTGCGTTTTCTGTTATTTCCTGGATGTGCATGTCCAATGTTGTGATAATATCTTTTCCGTCCCTGGGTTCAATTGTATTTTCTTCGTCTTCCACCGGCATCGTTACCCCACCCGCCACATAACGCATAAGCCGCTGGCCGCTTGTTCCTTTTAAAACCGAGTCATAGGTCTGTTCAAGTCCGATCTTCTGTGCATTTTCACGGTCAAGTCCAATGGTACGGTAGGCGAGCAACTGGTAAGGGTTCAGGCGAATGCTGCGAACCTCCGCAATGAACCCGCTCTTATTTCTTCCCTCCCGAACCAGTGGCAGTTTCAGCATTTTCTGGTAGTCGCGATAGGAGATCTTTTTCTTCAGTAATACATAACGGTTATTCTTTGCCCGGTAGCTTTTCCAGAGGAAACGCTTATACTCGGATGCGCTGCGGTCTTTAAACAAAGCAGCCAGTCCGCTACTCAGTGAATCAAGGTTTGTACGGAAGCGCCTGCCGCTTTTCTCCCGCAATCCTTCGGCACCGAAATCGATATAGATATCGAACTGCGGAATGCTGGTACTCAGCATCTGGCCGTCTTCACTGAAAATCGTTCCCCGTTCTGCTTCCACTTCCTCCCATCTCAGGTGAAGGGTATCGCCCATGCTCCGCCAGTGCTTTCCTTCCACCTGCTGTATGTAAAAAGCCTTACCGAAAATCACGATACACACCAGCACCATCACGATGAAGCAGAGGTAAACGCGCCACAGTATGTCTTTTTTTACATCCATCAGTTCTCCACTTTTATTCTCAGAGGTGGTACTGAATCTATTTTTAATCCCAGCGGTGCCGCTGCCCGGGTAATTTCCGGTTCACGGCTGCTGGCCATTACTTCACTTTTCGCGGTCTTATATTCAAATTCCAGTTGCTTCAGTTCCCTTTCGGTATCACTGATCTTACGGATCGTTTTATCAGCCATATGCCCGTTTGCGATATACAGTACAGCCAGCACCCCGAGGAAGAGGAAGAACGGGATATTCTTTGGTATCCAGCGATAGCCAATTACCCGTTTCCAGTCACCCTTTTGTTGCACGCCATGCTGTTCACTCATTACGGTTTTGTTTACTTTACTGGTTTTGTTTTTCTGCCACCCGCAGTTTCGCGCTGCGGCTTCTCGGATTTCTCTTTTGTTCGGCAGCAGAAGGTTCCACTGGTTTTTTTGTAATTACTTTCAGCTGCTTTTTTCTTTCCGTCTGGACGAAAGGATTCTCATCTGCCGGCTCTTCAAAGCGTTCATAACGAAAGAAGTTTTTTACGATCCGGTCTTCAATTGAGTGGAATGTAATGATCGCTATCCTGCCTTGTGGTGCCAGCAGATCCGGCACCTGCTGCAGCAGCTCGCGCAACGCTCCCATTTCATCATTTACTTCAATTCGTAACGCCTGGAACACCTGTGCGAAATATTTGTTCGGGTTTCCCTTTACCACCGGCTGAAGCAACTGCTTGAATGCATCTATTGTCTGCAGAGAGGCCGACGCACGATTAGCGACGATATGCCGGGCGAGTGTTTTGGAATTGGTGACTTCGCCGTACTGTTCAAAAAGTTTATGCAGCTTTTGTTCCGGGTAAGTGAGCAGTATATCCCTTGCGGTGAGCGTTCGGCGCTGATCCATCCTCATGTCCAGGGGTCCTTCAAACCGGGTGGAGAAACCACGGGTGGCCTCGTCGAACTGGTGTGAACTTACGCCAAGGTCTGCCAGTACCCCATCGACCTGCGTTACTTCGTGCAACCGGAGAAACCGTCCGAGGTGCCTGAAATTCTGCGGCACAAACGTAATTCTGTGGTCGTCGGGAAGGTTCCGCTGCGCATCGGCATCCTGGTCGAACGCAATCAGCCTGCCACCGTCACTGAGCTTAGCCAGTATGCCGCGGCTGTGACCGCCACCACCAAAAGTACAGTCCACGTATACGCCCCCCGGCCTGATGTTCAAAGCTTCTATGCTCTCGTTGAACAGGACCGGGATGTGATAACCAGATTCAGGATGTTCATTGTTTGCTGGCATCGTTCATCTGTTTATCCCGCCGCCGGGCTGTCGCCACCTGCCATTACCTCACGGGCCAGGTTACTGAAATCTTCTGCTGAGAAATCTTCAAAGAACTGTTTGTACTTACCCGTATCCCATAGTTCAACGCGGTTACCGATAGAAGCCAGCGTGATGTCCTTACCCAACCCCGCGTACTGCTTTAAACCCTGGGGGATAAGTATTCTTCCGGCACTGTCAATTTCCACGATGGTTGCGCCTGCCAGGAATTTCCGTTTGAAATCTCTTACCTTGGCATCGTAATCATTTTTACCCAGTATCTCGCCTACCACCAGGTCCCAGTTTTTAACCGGGTACATGTTGAGGCATCCTTCAAAACCACGGTTGATCATGAAGCGATTGTCGCCTTCAGGCATTTGTTTTCTCAGCCCTCCGGGCAGGAGAAAACGACCTTTGGCGTCAACTGTAGCCTCATATTCACCGTTGAAAAGGATCATGTATGGGTAAAAATTACATTTAGTAACACAAAATAACACTTTTTCCCACTTACAGCCCACTTGCCGGGCTTTTAAAGTTTTCCACTTTTGGGAAGGCAGCTGAAACCCTTACTGAGCATGAATTTGGGGATTACAATCAATGGAAAACCTGCTTTCACCTGTGAATTGCTGTGGATAAGCTGTTAACTAGTGCGGTAAAACTGTGAAAACGCTCGAAACAAAGCCAGCCTCCGAAAGGATCTTCGACAGAGGCGGGACCCGGCGTTGTTACCCTGTGCCGGGGCCGCAGGTGGTAAAAAGTGGATCAACACCACGAAGCATCGCTTTCGCCGCAGCTGTCTGATATATTTGCAGCGATGCATCCCAAGGAAATATCAATAGCCGATTACAGTTATGAACTGCCGGATGAGAAGATTGCAAAGTACCCGCTGCCGGTTCGTGACCACAGTAAATTACTGGTTTGGAAGAATGCATCTGTAACAGAAAGCCGTTATATCGATCTCCCGAAGCACCTTCCCGCCGGAAGCCTCCTGGTGTTCAATGAATCAAAAGTGGTGGAAGCGCGGCTGCTGTTCCAAAAACCTACCGGTGCAACCGTGGAGGTTTTTTGCCTGGAGCCGGACAGCGGCTACCCGGATATCGCCACTGCGCTTGGGCAACACGGCAGCGTGAAATGGAAGTGCATGATTGGAGGAGCCAGCAAATGGAAACACGGAATGGTGCTGCACAAGACGGTTGACCAGCTGCAGATCGATGCATCCATCACTGACCGTTCGCCGGAGGCCATCACCATCGAATTAAAGTGGAATCAACCGGAACTCAGTTTCGCAGAGGTGTTACACCTCGCCGGCGCGATGCCACTGCCCCCCTATCTTCACCGGGAAGCCGAACCTTCGGACCTGGAGCGATACCAGACTATTTATGCAAAACAGGAAGGTTCCGTAGCCGCACCTACTGCCGGCCTCCACTTTACAGAACGCCTGTTCAACAAACTGGAACAACAGAATATCCACCGCACATTTGTTACGCTTCATGTAGGTGCAGGCACTTTCAAGCCAGTGAAAGCTGCGAAGATGGAAGCCCACGAGATGCATGCAGAATTTATTGACGTTCCTCTCTCGTTCATCGAAACACTTTTACACCAGAGGGATGCTCCGGTTGTGGCGGTAGGTACCACCTCGCTGCGCACAATAGAATCATTGTACTGGCTGGCGGTGAAACTGCAGCTGGGCCACGATAAAGCGTCTTCCGGCATTCCCGTAGTAGAACAATGGGAGCCTTATGAACTGCCTTCGGTATTATCGGCCAGCGAGGCGCTTCAGATACTACTTGACTGGATGACAGACCAGGGAATGGAACGTTTATTTACACAAACGCGCATCATCATCGCCCCGGGGTACGAGTTAAAAATCGCAGGGGGGCTGCTCACAAATTTCCACCAGCCCCATTCAACGCTGCTTCTGCTGGTGGCTGCGGTGGCCGGCGAGCGCTGGAAACAGATTTATGAATACGCTTTACAGCATGACTTCCGCTTTCTCAGTTATGGAGACGGCTGCCTGATCTGGAAACATTGATTATTTGTGCACGATGGGCATTTCAACAGTGAAAATGCTTCCCTTACCGAGTGTGCTTTCCACTTTGATTTTCCCGCGATGGGCATCAACAACGGTTTTCACATAGCTCATGCCCAGTCCAAACCCTTTTACGTTGTGGATATTACCGGTATGGGCGCGATAGAATTTTTCGAAGATCCTTTTCACTGACTCCTTGCTCATGCCAATACCGTTGTCTTCCACCCGCAGAATAAAATGACGATGCGTGCAATGCGTATAGACCCGGATGTATAACTGGTCCTTTGAATATTTGATGGCATTGTCAATCAGATTCGAAACAAGATTGGTAAAATGTACTTCGTCTGCATTCACCATGTCCTCCCGCGCACTCAGTGTAAGTTCGATACGACCTTGTTTTTCCTCCAGTTGCAGCCTGAAATTATCTACTACCCTGCTTATGATCTCATGCGCGTGGAGTGGCTTGAAGTTCAGCTTAAGCTCCTGTTTATCCATCAATGCCGCCTGCAGGATCGTTTCCACATGTTTATTCATCCTGCGGTTCTCTTCTTTGATGATACCGCTGAAATACTGCATCTTCTCCGGGTCGTGCTGCACCTTTTCGTTCTTCAGCGCGTCTACCGCCAGCGAGATCGTTGCAAGCGGTGTCTTGAACTCGTGCGTCATATTGTTGATGAAATCACTCTTGATCTCACTGAGCTTTTTCTGAACAAGAAGGGTGCGCACGGTTATATAGAAGGCGGCGAGAATGATAATAGTGAAAGCAACAGCACCCACGATCATCCCGGTAAGGGACTGGTACAACTCCTGCTTAAAGTCAATAATCAGGATCTCTATGGTTTCGTCGGGTATCAGCGCCTGGTCCAGGTCTGAACCGGTCATAATCGGGCTTCGTACAAGCTTGTTATTAACCTGGTCCTGAGATTCTTCCCAAAACCCTGCGGACATCAGTTCAGCATTATGTCTTGCAACCAGTGCAAATTCAAATTCAATGTTTTTGAGCCCCTGGTCGAGAAAAGCCTTCTGGATTTTCTCCTGTACCTCTGCAGCGGAGTAGAGTTGTGAAAGTGTTATTGCCGGATTCTGCGGGTACTGCGGGTCAGTATCGGGAAAAGGCACCCGGAAAAGCGACGAACTGGAATGTTTGCTGAGTTCATCGGCTACCTGCGTGGCCGCGCGTTCCGCTTTGTATATGATCTTGTCTTCCTGTACGACCACCAGGTTTTTAAACCAGGAAACCTGCAAAGCAATAATACCTAACAGACTGAGGGAAATCAGGACCACAATGACAGGGAAAATTCTTTTCATCAGCCTGGGTTAAGATTCAGGATGCGACAGCAGCGGCAAATATAACAGTCGCAATGCGGTAATAAAAAAAATGAACCTGCTGTTTATCATCTTTTTAACGGCACGATTCCGTTATTTTGAATTCTGCTGAAAGTCTTAACTTGAAAACAAATGATGACTGACCCCGCACCCGGACTTCTCCTGATCTCCGATCCTTTTCTGAAGGACCCGAACTTCATGCGGACTGTAATACTGCTT
>DASVBM010000317.1:0-7078 GCA_036375835.1 Chitinophagaceae bacterium
GCCTGATTCACTTTTGTAAAATGCAGGTGCTGATATGCGTAGTCCAGCGCTGCCTCTTTGTCGATCGTTTCGTTCCATTGAACCGGTTGATCCAGCATCAGGAAAAAGAAACCGGTGAGTGACTGGGTAAAAAACATGTCCATCTGCTGCTGGTAAATCTCCAGCTGCTCCAGCGCCCGCTGCAGGGTGTTTTCGGAATTCCTGCGAACAGTGATGTCGCGGATCACGCAGAGATACATCGGCTCGTCCATATGTTGAACCGGAGAGAACACCGCCGTGAACCAGCTATCCTCCCCCTGGATCCTGAGCATATAATCAAACGAACACGTTTCTTCCCCGCCTGCAATCGCAGCGATGGCCCCGTCTATTTTTTCCACTAAGTAGCCCGGCAGTACTTCGTGGTGATACCTGCCGATGAATTGCTGCCTGGGAACATATAGTTTGTCCGATTCCTCTTCTTTCAGGTAGTCAACGATCAGCCCTTCGGAGTTAAATACGAATACAAGGTCCTTGAACGCGTTAAGGATTGACTGGAGATAATCGATCGAACGTGTAGCTACAGCCATATTCAGTGTTTATCAATAAGAAAAATTCAGCTATTAATTTCTGTATGGAATTGACAACTGTCAGCGGAAAGCTGACTTCTGTCATTGAACCCGCAACGCCCGGCATCAGCCAAACGATTCCAGGCCGGCGTTGACGGTTTTAACAAATCTTCGGTGCAAATGTATGTTTAAATATTATATTTGTAAACTTAAACATTGTTATGAACTCCTTCACCATTTCCGACCTGGCCCGCTTTTCCGGGGTCAAACCGCACACGATCCGCATATGGGAACAGCGTTACGACGCGCTTAAACCCGCAAGGTCTGAAGGAAACACCCGGTATTACGACAATGCCCAACTCCGGCGCCTGCTGAATATGGTGAGCCTGATCTCGCTGGGCTACCGGGTTTCAGAAGCCTGCTCGATGAGTGATCAGCAGCTTTTCGCAGCCGTCTCGGGCCACCCCCCGGAGTCAACAGGCACCTCCCAGGATGAATATTATATCACCCAGCTGCTTTCGGCGGGATTGCGCTACGATGAAGCTTCGTTTGAGAAACTGATGAACCATTGCATGCGACGTTACGCACCGGTGGAGGTTTATGAACAAATAATCTACCCCCTCCTCCAGCGTACCGGGCTGATGTGGGCAACAGACCAGATTCCTCCCGCCACCGAGCACTTTATGAGTAATATCCTGAGGCAGAAAATATTTTCCGCCATAGACGCGGTCCCTTACCCGCCCGCCGGTGCGCCGGTATGGCTTTGTTTTTTAAGGGAAGATGAATTTCACGAAATCGGGTTGCTGTTCGCCAGCTACCTGCTCCGTGCAGCCGGGAAAAAAGTGATCTACCTCGGGCCAAACCTACCCTTTGAATCGCTCGTGGAGGCGGTGCAGGATACAAAGCCCGAAAAACTGCTCACGTTCCTGGTGAGCAGCAGTTCCGCTGAAAAAAACGAGGAATTCATAAAAGAACTGGCATCCAGGTTTAAAAAGCAGAAGATACTCGTGGCCGCACCGGAAGCAGCAGCGCAGTACCTCAAAGGGCGACCCCATGTCACACACCTCCGGTCGGCAGCTGAACTGCAATCGGGGCTGAAACAACCTGTTTAAGTTTAGATAATTGTTTTTAAAACATTCAAAAATGGCAAATGTCTCTGTGATCGGAAGTGGTTTTGCGGGTCTTAGTGCTGCAGCCTGCCTGGCAGCACAGGGACATTGCGTAAACGTATATGAAAAGAATGCAACGCCCGGTGGAAGAGCGAGGACGTTCAGCAGTAATGGCTACCTGTTCGACATGGGTCCGAGTTGGTACTGGATGCCCGGCGTATTCGAGAGGTTCTTTAACGAATTCGGATACCAGGTTCCGGAGTTATACCAGCTTCAGCTGCTCGACCCCGCGTTTGAAATGGTCTTTGGAGATGAAGACAAACTGACTGTTCCTGCTGAATACAGTGAACTTAGGGCCTTATTTGAATCTGTTGAAAAAGGCGCGGCGTCACGGTTGGACCGGTTCATGAAAGAAGCAGCATTCAAGTATGAACTGGGCATAGAGCGGCTGGTTTATAAGCCCGGCCTTTCGGTGTTTGAGTTTGCAGATACAAGCCTGATCAAAGGCCTCTTTCGTCTCCAGGTATTTTCTTCGTTCAGCAGGCACGTCAACGCGCATTTCACAGACCCCAGGCTGCGGGCGTTAATGGAATTTCCAGTACTGTTCCTCGGTGCTTCTCCTTCGCAGACTCCCGCGCTATACAGCCTCATGAACTATGCGGGCCTGAAGCTCGGCACCTGGTACCCCAAAGGCGGTTTTGGAAAACTGGTAGAAGCCATGACGCGGGTTGCCAGCGAACAGGGCGCAAATTTTCATTTCAATTCCCCCGTACAGGAAATAACCGCGTCGGGCAGCCTGGCGTCCGGCCTGGTTGTAGATGGAAGAAAGATAAGCACAGACGCAGTGGTAGCGACAGCCGACTATCACCACGTGGAAAGCAGCCTGCTGCCCGGCGAATATCGCAACTACGGCAGTCAATACTGGCAGAAAAAAACCTTTGCTCCCTCCTGCCTGGTGTTTTATGTTGGGTTGAATAAAAAAATTGACAGGCTCAGGCATCACACTTTGTTCTTCGATGAAGACCTGGCCGAACATACCAGACAGATCTACCACGAACCGGGTTGGCCTGCAAAACCGTTGTTTTATGTATGCTGCCCTTCGCGCACCGACGCCTCGGTTGCTCCCGAAGGACATGAGAACCTGTTTTTCCTGATACCCATCGCGCCGGGACTGGACGATAACCAGGAAACCCGGGAGGAATATTTCCGTGTGATGCTCCATCGCCTTGAGAAACACACAGGCGAAAAGGACCTGGCTTCACATATCGATTTCAGGCGCGGATACTGCGTTTCCGACTTTATACAGGATTACAACGCCTACAAAGGAAATGCATACGGGCTTGCAAATACGCTGCGCCAAACAGCAATGATGAAACCGAAAATTACTAACCGTCGGATCCGCAATCTTTTCTATGCAGGCCAGCTAACGGTGCCGGGGCCGGGTGTTCCCCCTTCGATCATATCGGGAAAACTGGCAGCGGAACAAATTCAGAAATACTTTAAACGCGTGAACAATGAAGTCGTTATTTGACAAAGTGTCGGAAGATGTGTGCAAACTCACCACCCGTACCTACAGCACCAGTTTCTCCTGGGGAATCGTTTTTCTGGACAGGCGTATCCGGAACGGGATTTACGCGATCTACGGTTTCGTACGGCTCGCAGACGAGATAGTGGACAGCTTTCACGGTTACGACAAGGCGCAGCTGCTTTACAAGCTGAAAAAAGACACCAGCGAGGCTATCAGCTGGAAAATATCCTGCAACCCGGTCCTCAATGCCTTTCAGCAAACGGTGCACAAATACGGTATCAACCTGGCGCTGATTGAAACCTTCCTCGCCAGCATGGAAATGGATCTGCACAAAGTTGCCTACGACAAGGAACAGTATGAACAGTACATCCTTGGTTCGGCAGAAGTAGTTGGCCTGATGTGCCTCCACGTTCTTGCGGAAGGCGATAAAGAAAGGTATGAGGAACTCCGGCCTTACAGCATGAAACTGGGAGCGGCTTTCCAGAAAGTCAATTTCCTGCGCGACATGCACCATGACAAACAGCAACTCGGCAGAATGTATTTCCCTTCCGTAAAATGGAATGAGTTTAACGGCACGGTGAAAAAGGAAATCGAAGCAGATATTGAAGCAGATTTCAGGCAGGCGCTGCAGGGCATCAAAAAACTTCCCGCTTCGTCAAAAGCAGGCGTATACATGGCCTATGTGTACTATCGTTCCCTGTTCAGGAAAATAAGGAAAATGGAGTCGCACGATGTGATGACACGCAGGGTGCGTATCAGTAATGGCAGGAAACTGGGACTCATGATGAACAGCCTGCTTGAATATAAAATGAACCTGATATGAAAAAACTACTGATCATCGCGCTGCTGTTGATAAGCGTTCAGAGTTATGCGCAACCGGATATACAAACCGTCAGGCGGCTGTACGCTTCGTCTGTGTCTTCTGAATCTGCCTGCAGGCAACTGCTGCAGCTGCTCAGCACCGGTAACACCGTAACGGACCCCGTGTTCACCGGATATAAGGCCAGTGCCACAATGATCATGGGCAAGCACGTACTGAACCCGTTCTCCAGGCTTTCCTGGTTCAATAAAGGAAAACGGATGCTGGAAAAAGCCATCGCCTCCGAGCCCGGAAATATTGAATTGCGATTCTTACGGTATAACGCGCAGCTCAATGCACCTGCCTTTCTGGGTTACCGGGATCACCTTGCAACCGATAAAGCTTTTCTAACCGGTAACCGCAAACATGTGCAGGATAAATACCTGTATGATGAGATCAGTAAAATAACCA
Organism: Chitinophagaceae bacterium; assembly: GCA_036375835.1. Taxonomy (GTDB): domain Bacteria; phylum Bacteroidota; class Bacteroidia; order Chitinophagales; family Chitinophagaceae; genus JAEZDC01. The sequence continues at coordinate 4,453 of DASVBM010000317.1, forward strand.
CGGAAGAATAAACGCGCGGTATGGAAAATATTATCATCAACTCGGCAATCATACTCTCCGCTTTCATCGGCATGGAAGGCGTTGCCTGGTTCACCCATAAGTATATTATGCATGGCCTGCTCTGGTACCTGCACAAGGATCACCACCGGAAAACATCCGCCGGCTTCTTCGAACACAATGACTTTTTCTTCCTGGTGTTCGCGATCCCCGGAATGGCGGGATTGTTCTTTGGGATGCGCGCGGACTATAACTTTCTTTTCTGGGCAGGACTGGGTATCACCTTATACGGCTTCGCTTACTTCCTGGTGCACGACATCTTCATTCACCAGAGATTCCGGATACTCCGTAACATTAACAGCCCGTATTTCAAAGCGATCCGGAGGGCGCACAAGATGCATCACCGGCATCTCACAAAAGAAAACGGGGAATGTTTCGGCATGCTCTGGGTACCGTTCAAATACTTTTCAAAAAGCCGGCAGAAATCAGCAGCATGACCAAATACACTTACCTGTTGGTAAACCTGCTTGCGGTGATCGTGCCGCTGGCCTGGTCGTTTCATCCCCGGATCCGTTTTTACCGGCAATGGAAATTCGCCATTCCTTCGATCCTCCTTGCTGCCGCGCTCTTCATCGCATGGGATATTTATTTTACCAGCATTGGCGTCTGGGCATTTAACCAGGATTATGTCACCGGCCTGATGATCTCGGGATTACCGCTGGAAGAATGGCTGTTTTTTTTCTGTATCCCATATGCCTGTTTATTCACCTGGTTTTGCCTTACCCGGTTCTTTGACTTCCGGTGGAATCGCGGCTACCTGCGCATCTTTACCGCGATATTCTCCGCGTCGCTCCTGGTGATTGGAGTGCTGTACCATGACCGGCTCTACACCAGCGCTGCTTTTATTTCTGCCGCAGTGCTGTGCATCCTGCTGGCATTTGTACTAAAAGCCAACTGGATCGGCAAAGCTTTTACCGTGTATGCAATTTTACTCCTGCCATTTTTCATTGTAAACGGAATACTCACCGGAACAGGTCTCAATGAGCCGGTTGTCTGGTACAACGACCAGGAAAACCTTGGCCTCCGCATCGGCACCATCCCGGTGGAAGATATCTTCTATGGGTTTGCACTTTTCCTGCTGAACCTGTTCCTGTTCTTTTCCCTGCAATCTCTTGCGAAAAACAGGTTCCGGAAAATGGACCTGGGTGATTCCCTATCCTGCCCTCACCGCGATCAGCTGCAATAAAGAAACCGCCTCCCGGCGGTTCCTGGTTTCCTAAAAGCCATTTGCGTCAACCAATGGTATCAAGCCTTCGATCTGGTGTTTCCGGACCGGCCCGGCTTCGGCAGTGCGGCAACACCCTCCGTGGAATCCGGGCTAATAAAAAGCCTCGCAAATATTTTCTTATCACGACCGTTAATGTCCTTCCTGAAATGGATCTTTCCTGATGCATCCACCCAGGCTGAAAAATAGTTGATCTGCACCGGCTGGTTATTTACCGCCACCACCTGTTCCTGGTTGCCATTCATTGCTGCATTAATTTTTTCCGGCGTCCATTCCTTCTGATCCCGGAGTATATAAGCGGCGAGTTTCTCCGCGTCAGCCACTCTTATACAGCCGTGGCTGAGTGCCCGGTTCTTCTTTTCGAAAACCGATTTATCCGGCGTGTCGTGCAGGTATATGTCGAAAGAATTGGGGAAGAGGAATTTCACCTTCCCGAGCGGATTGTCCTTGCCCGGCAGCTGCCTGATCACCGGTATGCTGTCGTTATGTCCCACCACCTCCATATTATGTTTTTTCAGGTACGCGGGATCCTTTTTCATCGCAGGCATGATCTCTTTCTTTACAATGCTTTCCGGTATATTCCAGGCAGGATTGAACACTACCTGGCTGATCTCGCCGCTGAAGCTTAAGGTGCCTGAACCCTCATCACCAATGATCACCGGCATCTCCAGTGTCCGGGTATTGCCTTCCCAGGCGTAAAGCATCTGCGAAGGCAGGTTGACTTCGATCCGGTTTCCCGTGTTCTGGTATGGCATCCATTTCATCCGGTTCATATTTACCAGTATTTGCTGCAGTCTTTCCGATGCCGGAATATTCAAGGCAGAAATCAACGAATCGTTTACATTACCCGTAGCCGCCAGCCCGTTTCTCTGCTGCACATCTTTGATGGCAGTGACCAGTGAATCTGTAAATACCGCACTGGTATCTGAAGCCGGGTAATCATTTGTCATGGCAAGACGTTTCTTAAGACTGGTTACTGCAGCTGACTTCGATCCCTTCTTCAAACCAACGCCGGAAACAATCGGTTCCCAGCCTCCGTTCTTTGCAGCATTATAATACACGGCGAGTTGTTGCTTCATGGCGCCGTATGTTTTATCTGCTGCAAACGCCGAATCGTTTTTTCCATTAAGCACGGAATCCGCAATAGCCATCGGGTCCATGCGCTTACGGGGAACCACATAATACATGTTGGATGTATTTATAGCACCCTGGTCCGTTTCTGCCCGGGTAATAAATGCACGCGTAAGTGAAAGCTCCCGATTAATAAATGCGGTATCCGTGGCCGCTACCTGCATGGAATCTTTTTGTATCAGTGTGTCCTGCCGCTGGCTGATCATACTGCTG
>DASVBM010000188.1:0-5211 GCA_036375835.1 Chitinophagaceae bacterium
GGACTGCGCGACGCAGAATCCTCCTGATGACGTATCCGGCTCCCGTATTCGCTGGTAGCTGTCCGTCCGCTATTGTAAACGAAATCGCTCTTATATGGTCAGAAAGCACACGGAAAGCGACATCCTGTTTCTCATCACTCCCCTTATATTGCCGTCCTGTGATATTTTCTATAGCGGCGATTGTGTTGCTGAACACATCGGTATCATAATTACTTTGCTTACCCTGAAGAACCCGCACCAATCGTTCGAAACCCATGCCTGTATCCACATGTTTGGCCGGGAGAAATTCCAGAGATCCGTCCTTCAGCCGGTTGAACTGGATAAATACGTTATTCCAGATCTCAATAACCTGCGGATGATCTGCATTGACCAGTGTTTTTCCATCCACCTTTTTTCTTTCGTCCTCGCTGCGGGTGTCGACATGGATCTCGGTGCAGGGGCCACAAGGACCGGTGTCTCCCATTTCCCAGAAGTTGTCTTTTTTCCCGAAAGGAAGGATGCGATCAGCCGGAATATGCATTTGCCAGTATTCCTTTGCTTCGGTGTCTTCCGGAAGCGCTTCTGATTTGTCGCCGCCGAATACTGTTACATAAAGCCTGTCGGCAGGAATCCTGTACACCGAAGTGAGAAGTTCCCAGCTCCATTGAATCGCTTCTTTTTTGAAGTAATCACCAAAGCTCCAGTTACCGAGCATCTCGAACATTGTATGATGATAGGTGTCCACCCCAACTTCTTCCAGGTCGTTGTGTTTACCGCTTACCCGCAGGCATTTCTGTGTGTCAGCGATCCTGGGATTGTCTGGCTTACGATTCCCGAGGAAATAGTCCTTGAACTGATTCATACCTGCATTGGTAAAAAGCAGCGTGGGATCATTTTTCACCACGATAGGTGCAGATGGCACAATCTGGTGCCCTTTTGAAGCAAAGAAGTCAAGGAATTGCTGGCGTATTTCGAAACTGGTGCTCATAAATTTTACAATACATTTGAAGCTGTTGCAGCTACCTTTGAAGGTCTTTAAAGCGGTGCAAAGGTAAGGATTCCCCGGGGCTGCACCATCGTCGTATGACATGCAACAGCAGCGCAATCCGGGAGCGGATTTTTCGTTTTACCTGAGGCAGCCGGTTAACCGGTGGCCGGGATCAAGTGCATCAACCGATGAAGAAAATAAAATACTATTATAACACACATACGCTTCGCTTTGAAAAGCTGATCACACCGTTCCGGGTGAAATTGCTGCGTATTTTCGGGTTCATCGCTGCTTCCGTTTTTACCGCTTTTATTATTGTAGTTATTGCTTTTGAGTACATCGACTCCCCAAAAGAGAAAATTCTTAAAGCCGAAAACGACGAACTTCAGCAGGACTACGTGGTTCTGAATGCCAGATTAAACGATCTCCAGAAGCAAATGCAGGAATTGCAGACGCGGGACAACGAAGTATACCGTGCGATCTTCGAGGCAGCACCGGTGCCGGACAGTGCGCGGATAGTAGCGATGGAAAAGAGCCGTGAGCTCCAATATGTGCAGACGCTCGGTGAAACGGAACTGGTGCGGACACTTACTTCCCAGTTAAACAACCTCTCGGCACGGGTTGCCTACCAGGAAAGATCGTACAATGATATCGCCGAAATGCTGAAAAATAAAGAGAAACTGCTGGCGGGTATTCCTGCGATACAACCAGTTGCAAACAAAGATCTCAGACGGGTAGCTTCCGGCTACGGCTACCGGATCGATCCTGTATACAAAGTCACAAAATTCCACGCGGGGCTTGACTTCACCGCTCCCCAGGGTACACCGATTTATGCAACCGCTGATGGAAGGGTTAAAACCGCGGGGGTCAGCACCGGCGGATATGGTAATCACGTGATAATCAACCATGGCTATGGCTACGAGACACTATATGGCCATATGGTGAGGGTAAAAGCGCGTGCCGGCCAGATGATCCGGAGAGGTGAGGTGATCGGCTGGGTAGGAAACACAGGCAAAAGCACGGGCCCCCACTGTCATTACGAGGTTCATAAGAACGGAAGCCCGGTGGATCCTGTTTATTATTTTTATAACGACCTCACCCCCGAACAATTTGATCGCCTGCTAAAACTCGCTGCCGCAGGCAACCAGAGCCTCGACTGATGACCGGGGTCATCTTTAGGAAAACTTTGCTGGAGTTATTTTGAAGTATGAAGATGCCAGTAGAAATTCATACTTCCTGCCAGACCTGCGAAGCGAGGTTCAGTACGGTGCTTGGGAAAGCAAAGAAGGAACACCTGGATGAGATCAACATGGAAAAAGTCTGCAATATCTATAAGAAAGGACAGACCATTTTTCATGAGGGCTCTCACCCTTTCGGTGTTTACTGTGTTCATTCGGGAAAAATCAAATTATCGCACCTCGGCGATGACGGAAAAGAACAGATTATCAGGTTACTGAAAGACGGAGACATAACCGGTTATCGGGCCTTACTCAGTGGTGATCGCTACGGAGCTTCAGCAATAGCTCTGGAAGATACTCATGTATGTTTTATTCCGAAAGAAGTGTTCATGAGTGTGCTGAAGAATGATGCTGCCATGGCCTTTGAGATGATGAAACTGCTGAGCGATGAACTGCACAGAGCCGAACTGCAACTTACGCACCTGGCTCAGAAACCAGTGCGTGAAAGGCTTGCCGAGACACTGCTGTTCATTAAAGAAACATATGGTTTTGAAGAAGACGGGGTAACGCTGAACGTACGGTTTTCGCGTGAAGAGATCGCGAACCTCGTAGGTACCGCAACAGAATCGACAATCAGGCTTTTGTCTGAATTTAAACGCGATGGTATCGTGGAGCTTGACGGGAAGAAAATCAAAATCCTGAAGCCGGCAGAGCTACTGAAAACTGCGAACCTGCAGGATTGATCCTGAGATGGTTTTTTGATGATGCGATGATAAAAGTCATAGTCAGCATTGAGTAAACTCATTCTGCTTTTTAAATACGTAAATTAATTTGTGAGTAACTAAAACGGTCGTTATGTTCCTGCACCAATTAGATAAGTATTCTCAGGAAGCGCTGACGCCGGAAGGCCTCTGTAACCTCATCGAGTACAAATATCAGCGGGAGATTCAGATGTCCACCGATCGCATCAGGAATTACCTGAGTGAAAACGGGCAGATTCTGGAGCTGTCGGATTCTGTTTCCGAACTGGTTCACATGTTGTTCAACAAACTGAGTGACGAGGTGGAGCACCTGTTTAAAAAGGAGTCGGTGATCATCTTCCCCTGTATCAAGCATCATTACAACGGAACCGAGCGGATTGTTCCCAGCAATTGTGTTGAGAACACGGTATACCGCAACATCCAGGGCACCCACAAGGTCATCCTGAACCTCGTCCATAAACTGCGGCAGGTACTTGACAACTATTCTACCGATCCGGGCTGGAGCCGCGGCTGGAAAGACTGCCTGAATGAATTGTTTACATTGGAAAATAAAATATATAACTGGATCCATATAGAACAGAATTTCCTCTATCCGAAGGTTAACGCCTGAAAGAGAGCCGATGCACTATGATCACGACTAAACAAGGCACACTTAATTGCTACCACTGCGGTGAAGAATGCACCACCATTATTTCAGCTCACGAAAAAACCTTCTGCTGCGAAGGTTGCCGGTCTGTATATGAGATACTGAATCGCACCGGTATGTGCGACTACTACGAGATCACTAATAACCCGGGCATAAACCAGCGTATCAGGATCCGGGACGACAAGTTCGCGTTCCTCGAGGATCAAAAGATACAGACCTCACTCATCAGCTACCGTGACCAGGAACAGGTACATGTAACCTTCTACCTGCCCCAGATGCACTGCAGCAGCTGTCTCTGGTTGCTGGAGAACCTTTACCGGCTGAACGGAGGCATTATTACCAGTAAGGTCAACTTTCCGAGAAAAGAAGCTGAAATTATCTTTTCGCCTGTGAAAACCTCGCTGCGTAAGGTGGCAGAACTGCTTACCAGCATCGGGTATGAGCCTTATATCAGCCTGAATGACCTTGAAACCAGGAAGCAGCCTTATGACCGCTCTAAAATATTCAAACTTGGAGTGGCGGGTTTTTGTTTCGCCAATATCATGCTGCTCAGCTTCCCGGAATACCTTGGGATTGATGAGTCTGAAGCGCAAATGCTTCAGGTATTCAGATTCCTTAACCTGATCCTGAGTTTGCCCGTATTCTTTTACGCCGCCTCGGAGTTTTACCGCAGTGCCTGGAAAGGACTAAAACACCGGTTCCTGAACATTGATGCGCCGATCGTACTGGCAGTCTGGGTTACATTCGGCCGAAGTGTCTACGAAGTACTTTCAGGCAGCGGGGGCGGGTATTTCGACTCAATGACGGGTATAGTATTTTTCATGCTGATAGGGAGAGTATTGCAGGATAAAACGTATCGGCAGCTCAGCTTCGAACGCGACTATACCTCATATTTCCCGATTGCCATTACACGTATCAAAGAAAGCGAAAAAGAGATTGTGACCTTACCGGATATCAGGCTCGATGATACACTCCTGATACATAACAATGAACTCATTCCAGCCGACGGGATTATCACGCGGGGCAACGCAGTAATCGACTATAGTTTTGTAACCGGCGAAAGCCTCCCGGTAACAAAAGAGATGGGTGAAATCGTATATGCCGGCGGAAAGCAGCTCGATGGAAACATAGAGATCATGGTAATCAAGGAGGTTACGCAGAGTTATCTCACCAGGCTTTGGAATCGTGAGCACAGGCAGGAACAAGGTGATAGCGAACGTTCGTTCGTACACCTGCTGGCGCGATATTTTACGGTGATAGTATTCGCAATCGCTGTTGCAGCCGCGGCCTGGTGGTATTTCAACGGCCCATCTAAAATCTGGGACGCTGTCACCGCAGTACTGATCGTGGCCTGTCCGTGTGCATTATTGCTCAGCAATACTTTTACAAATGGCAATATTTTGCGCATCCTCGGTAATAACCGGTTTTACCTGCGGAAGGCACAGACCATCGAAGATATCGCCGGCATTGATCATATCGTATTTGATAAAACCGGGACGCTTACCACAGGCAGGTACAGCGACGTGAGTTATAATGGAAGGGAAATTACGCCGAAGCTGAAGACCGCCATCGCTTCAGTGGTATCACAGTCCACTCACCCGATGAGTAAAGCGATCCTGGGCTGGTTTGAAAATTCCTCGGGTGAAAAAGTGTCTGCTT
>DASVBM010000134.1:0-2026 GCA_036375835.1 Chitinophagaceae bacterium
CTTCATCCAGCAGCCCTTTTCCTGGCATACCTCCACTACTTCACCGATCAGTTTTACCTCGGTCTTTTTGCCTTCGTTTCCTGTAACCTGGCTGATCATCGCGTCAACGGTGATCGCGTTATCAGCGGTGGCGCCTGCGCCGAAAGTGGCGCCTTTGTCGGCCGGAACATCCGGCGGCTGGGCGTTACCGGCAGCTACCATCATAGAGAAAACGAACAGGGAGAGAATCTTTTTCATATAGTAAAAGGTTTAAATAAAAAGTCCCGCACGCGGCGGGACTAAAATTAACTGATTTTTTCGACCTGCATGTAGTTCAGTTCGACCGGCGTGGAGCGCCCGAAGATCTTCACCGTGACTTTCAATTTCTTTTTCTCGTCATTCACTTCTTCAATCACACCATTAAAGTCATTGAATGGTCCTTCGATGATCTTGATAGTCTCACCCACAATGAACGGCTCACTCATCGTTGCGCCCTGGTCGTTCATCTCGTCCACCTTTCCGAGCATCTTGTTTACCTCGGATTTACGCAGTGAAATGATATTTCCTTTAGAGCCTTTCCCGTCAGTCAGAAAATGCATCACATTGCTGACGTTGCTGATATGCTGTATGATGTCGTCAGTGAGTTTGCCGTCTGCCACTTCCAGCATAACGTATCCCGGGAAATAGTTCTTTTCCCGCATCACCTTTTTACCATTCTGAACTTTGTACACCTTTTCCATTGGCAGGAACACCTGCCTGATGATCTCAGTCCACCCGCTGCGGGAAATATCCTTATCCAGGTACTCCTTCACTTTCCGTTCTTTCCCGCTCACCACGCGCAGCACATACCACTTGCTTTCCTTCTGTGGCGGGGTATCCTGTTGTTGTTGCTGAACTGTTGTTTCTTCCATCAGTTACTACTTGAATAGTGAATAAATCAACTTCAGCACCTGGCTGCTGGCAAAATCCATCAACCACACCATCAGGGTGATCAGCACGGTTGCCACCAACACAATCACAGTACTCTGCTGTAACTGGGTCCATGTAGGCCAGGTTACCTTCTCCGTCAACTCCCGGTAGCTATCACTGAAATAGGTAATGATCTTGTTCATTGTTTCTGATTTGACTGCTGTCAATTTGCCGGAACCAGCGCTGTGGCGAAGGTTCGCGGTGATTTTTTAAGCGCACGGGCAACAGGATTCGAACCCGTATCAACGGTTTTGGAGACCGCTATTCTACCATTGAACTATGCCCGTAGAAAGCTAAAAGCTATTCCGTGACCCGGAACAGCTTTTAGACTATGTTGCAAATATATACTTCATTTGCTTATCCTGCAGAAGCTTAAGGCTTATTTCAGGATCTCAGTTACCTGGCCGGCGCCTACTGTTCTGCCACCCTCACGGATCGCGAACTTCAGACCTTTTTCCATCGCGATCGGCTGGATCAGCTTCACGGTCAGACCGATGTTATCACCAGGCATCACCATCTCTGTTCCTTCAGGCAGCACTACCTCACCGGTAACGTCTGTAGTCCTGAAATAGAACTGAGGGCGGTATTTGTTAAAGAACGGAGTGTGACGTCCGCCTTCTTCCTTGCTCAGTACGTAAACTTCGCACTTGAATTCAGTGTGCGGAGTGATTGACTTAGGCTTACAGATAACCATACCGCGACGGATGTCTTTCTTTTCAATACCCCTCAGCAGCAGACCTGCGTTATCACCAGCCTGGCCCTCGTCGAGCAGTTTCTTGAACATCTCAACACCTGTTACGGTTGAGCTGAGCGGTTGCTCGATCAGACCTACGATCTCAACAGGCTCACCAACTTTGATGATACCCCTTTCGATACGACCGGTAGCAACTGTACCACGACCTGTGATAGAGAATACGTCTTCCACAGACATCAGGAACGGCTGATCGATCGGTCGCGGAGGCAGCGGGATGTAAGTATCTACTGCTTCCATCAGTTCGTCGATGGCCTTAACCCATTTTTCTTCACCAGCCAAAGCACCTGTAGCAGATCCTTTGATGATCGGTGTATTATCTCCGTC
>DASVBM010000130.1:0-5007 GCA_036375835.1 Chitinophagaceae bacterium
GTTCATCCAGACATCCACCATACTAACAGCCTAAAACGGGGCTTTTTGCGTAGAAAAAGGCTGCAGACACCGTTGGAACTGTAGCAGGCACACCCGCGGATACTATCCTTGTACCGGCATCCGCCGTGTCCGGGCGCCGGGGACGGATCCGGCTGGAATCGCGGTCCAACACCGGACCCAGGATGTTACGCTGCTCCAGCGGTTGATTTTAATAGCCCTGGCGTAAAACGACGCTTGTGGCTGAAGAATATAAGTTTTAAATTACATATATAGCGAGGCAATCGGGCACCGGTCGAAGGAGTTTTGGTGTAGCAAATCACCCTGCGGAGTCAAATCCTGCCATACAGACTGATAAAATCTGCTAAAAAGATGTTTTTTTGCCATGAATCCGGTTATAAATAACCCGATATCCAGCTGATTCCCTTACCTTTGCCGTCCCAAAAAGTTCTTTAGATTAAGAATGATTGAATACCAGCGGAAAAGCTGGTGCTTGGGAGTTGCGCCTTCGGGTGCGACGCTATCACCAATTAAATCGTAAACAATGGCAAAAGAGATCACAGGCTTTGTGAAGCTGCAGGCCAAAGGCGGACAAGCCAACCCTGCACCTCCCATAGGCCCGGCACTCGGTTCGAAGGGTGTCAACATCATGGAGTTCTGCAAGCAGTTCAATGCACGGACCCAGGATAAGATGGGAAAAGTAGTTCCTGTTATTATCACCGTTTATTCAGACAAGTCGTTCGACTTCGTTATCAAAACCGCTCCGGCTGCCGTTCAGCTGATGGAAGCAGCGAAAATCCAGAAAGGCTCTAAAGAAAGCAACCGCCAGAAAGTGGGCAAGGTTACCTGGGAACAGGTAGAGGCAATAGCTAAGGATAAGATGGCTGACCTCAACGCCTTTACCATGGAAAGCGCGATGAGCATGGTGGCAGGTACTGCCCGGAGTATGGGACTGACTGTTGAAGGCACTGCACCCTGGGAAAAACAATAATTATTCACCTGAAAAAACTTTAAAAAATGTCACGTTTGACTAAAAAGAGAAAAGTTGCAGAAACCCGGGTGGATAAGAACAAGGTTTATTCCCTGAAAGAAGCTGCTACACTGGTAAAAGAAATCAACTGTACCAAATTTGATAGTTCTGTTGACCTGCATATCCGCCTGGGCGTAGACCCCAAGAAGGCAGACCAGCAGGTTCGTGGAACGGTGTCATTACCGCACGGAACCGGTAAAACCAAGCGCGTGCTGGTGCTTTGCACTCCGGATAAAGAAGCGGATGCGAAAGCTGCCGGCGCTGATTACGTAGGACTGGACGAATACGTAACCAAGATCGAAGGCGGATGGGTAGACGTAGATGTGATCATCGCTACTCCTTCGGTAATGCCTAAGATCGGTAAGCTGGGTAAAGTACTCGGTCCGCGTAACCTGATGCCAAACCCCAAAACCGGTACCGTTACCAACGACGTTGCCGCAGCGGTAAACGAAGTGAAGGGTGGTAAGATCGCCTTTAAGGTAGACAAAGCCGGTATCGTTCACGCTTCTATCGGTCGCGTAAGCTTCGATGCAAAGAAGATCGCTGAAAACAGCCACGAGCTGATCAACGCGATCATGAAGCTGAAGCCTTCCACCGCAAAAGGAACCTACCTGAAAGCAGTGAGCATGGCCACCACCATGAGCCCGGGTATCACATTAGATGCAAAATCATTATCAAACTAATCCTGTGGATCTTCTGCCGTAAGGCGGAGGAGATGAAACGGGTTTATAAAATTTAGTTATGACAAAAGATCAGAAAAACGAGGTTATTGAGCTTCTGAAAGAGAAGTTCTCTCAATACAATAACTTCTACGTTACCGATACAGAAGCGCTGACGGTAGAGCAGGTTTCAAAGCTGCGCCGTGCGTGTTTCAACAAGAACGTAGAGATGAAAGTGGCTAAGAACACTTTGATCAAAAAAGCGCTGGAGTCGCTGGACGGCGAAAAATATTCCGGCGTGTACGATTCACTGCACCAGGTTACCGCCCTGATGTTCTCCGAGAACCCCAAAGAGCCTGCGCTGATTATCAGTTCGTTCCGCAAGGAAGCGAACGGTGAGCGCCCGGTACTGAAGGCGGCGTTCATCAACGGTGATATCTACACCGGCGACAACAACCTCAAGACGCTCACGCAGATCAAGACGAAGAACGAACTGATCGGTGAAGTGATCGGATTGCTGCAGAGCCCTGCTAAAAGAGTGCTGGCTGCTTTATTGCACCATCACGAGAAGCAGGCTAATGGTACTGCAGATGCTGCACCTGCTGCTGAAGCGAAAGCTGAGGAAGCACCCAAAGCAGACAATGCTGCTCCTGAGGCACCCGCTACTGATGCTGCTGCACCGGAAGCGCCTGCGGCTGAATAAAATTAAAGTCAACCAAAGCCTGTGAGGTTCAAACAAGGCACAATTAATAACCATCCGCCGGAGTAACAAACGATGAAGGCGGTTAAAAAGTAAAACAAATGGCAGACGTAAAACAATTAGCTGAAAGCTTAGTAAGCTTGACAGTAAAAGAAGTTCAGGAATTAGCTGATGTATTAAAAGCTGAATACGGTATTGAGCCGGCTGCTGCTGCAGTTGTTATGGCAGGTGGTGGCGACGGTGGCGGCGCAGCTGCTGCTGCTGAGCAAACTTCATTCGATGTGATCCTGAAGAGCGGTGGTGCTTCCAAGCTCAACGTGGTGAAGATCGTGAAGGAACTGACCGGACTTGGTCTGAAAGAAGCAAAAGACCTCGTTGACCAGGCTCCGAAGCCGGTAAAAGAAGGTATCTCTAAAGGTGAAGCTGAAGAGATCGCCAACAAGCTGAAAGAAGCTGGCGCTGATGTGGAAGTGAAGTAATCAGAACTTCGAAATAATGAAGATCCCGTTCGAGAGAACGGGATTTTTTTTGCCGGTATGGTCCGGCTATCTGTCCTGATATACCTGTATGGCGTTTTTTTTCGTTATATTGTAGCTAATGTCCATTACCCTGCCGCTAACCAAATCACCCGGTAATGAAACAATCTACCTTCGCTGTCATCATCCTGCTGTCAGGTATCTGCGCCTGCAAACCGGATAACTCAATGTCAGACCTGGCTGCCTCGCTGGACCTGAAAAGAGGCACCGCAATTTCATGTGGTCCCCCGGAGATGCAGCTGGGAAAGCTGGATTTTAGTATCGAAGGCAGCCGCGAATCGCGGGAACGGTTTATACTCGGCCTCAAACTCCTCCATTCATTTGAATACGACGAAGCGGAAAAAGTGTTCGCCGGGATCATCGACAAGGAGCCCGACTGTGCGATGGCTTACTGGGGTGTGGCGATGAGTAATTTCCATCCGCTCTGGACGCCGCCCAGTGAAGCGGAGTTTCAGAAGGGACTGAAGGCCTTGAAGATCGCGCGGGACCTTGCCGGAAACTCCGGACGCGAGGCGGATTATATTATGGCATTGTCAGCCTATTTCACAGAAGGCGCAAACGAAACCCACCGTAGCCGTTGCCTTCGTTTTGAACAATCGATGGAGTCGTTGCATGAAAACTACAGTGATGACGATGAAGCCGCGATCTTTTATGCCCTGGCGCTCACTGCCGCGGCCGATCCTTCCGATAAAAGCTATAGTAAGCAGGAAAAGGCCGGGCGTATATTGAATCAGCTGTACGCTGAACATCCCGATCACCCGGGAATTATCCATTATACTATCCATGCTTACGATGCCCCGGAACTGGCGGCAAAGGCCCTGCCAGCTGCCCGCCGGTACGCGTCTGTGGCGCCTTCTTCCGCTCATGCCCTGCATATGCCCTCGCATATCTTCACCCGCCTCGGGCTCTGGGACGAAGCGATCCGCTCCAACGAAGCCTCAGTGGAAGCCGCCCGTTGTTATGCGCAGCAGGCAAAACTGGAAGGCCACTGGGACGAGGAACTTCATGGGCTGGATTATCTTGTATACGCGCATCTTCAGCGGGGCGATAATAAAGCCGCGAAACAATATCTCGATTACCTGAAGACGATTACGAAAGTGGACCCCGTGAATTTTAAAGTGGTCTATGCCTTTTCAGCAATCCCTTCGCGATGGGTGCTGGAGAACAAGCGCTGGCAGGAAGCCGCTAATCTGGATATCCATATCGGCAACTTCAACTGGCGCGGTTATGAATGGCAGAAGGCCATCATTCATTTTACCCGGGCGCTGGGGCGCGTACATATTGGTGACGAAAGCGGAGCCAGCCGGGAAATAGAACAGCTGCAGAATATATACGACACGCTGGCACCCAAAGACAGCTATAAAGCCCAGCAGGTTCAGATCCAGCTGGGATCGGCGCGTGCCTGGTTGCATTACCTCCAGAAGAAAGACGACGCCCTGTACCTGATGATGGAAACTGCCAGCCTTGAAGAAAAAACGGAGAAGCACCCTGTCTCACCTGGCGAGGTAGTGCCTGCCCGGCAATTGCTCGGCGACATGCTGATGGAACTGGGCCGTTATGCCCAGGCACTGCAGGCTTACGAAGCGGATCTTACCCGTCATCCCAACCGTTTTAACTCCGTTTACGGCGCCGCGCTGGCCGCCCAACGCTCGGGGAATACAGAGAAAGCCGGGCAGTATTACCGGCAACTGCTCAGCATTGCTGTGGAAGACTCGCAAAGGAAGGAATTGCGAGAGGCCCGGGCCCGGACCCGGTAAAAGCTGATGAACCGGGTCACGGCTAAAGAAGAATGCCGGAACCGCTTAGATTTGCGTCAAACGATATTTCATGATACTCACCACCACTCCGAATATCGAGGGGAAGACAATTGATACCTACCTGGGCATAGTAACGGCGGAAACGATCATCGGCGCGAACATCTTCAAAGACCTGTTTGCCGGCATAAGGGATATTATTGGTGGCCGCAGCGGAACCTATGAAAGAGTGATTGAAGAGGCAAAAACCAACGCGCTGGCGGAGCTCACCCAGAAAGCACAGGCGCTGGGCGCTACGGCAGTAATAGGTGTGGACCTGGATTTCGAAACG
>DASVBM010000294.1:0-5143 GCA_036375835.1 Chitinophagaceae bacterium
GGTTGGCGTGGAAACAACCAGGCCATCAGCCCAGTAACTGTTCAGGAACTCACCATTGAGATAGGTGTGTATCTTGATCATGGATGATGTATCGCGCTTATGTATCGCGAATTCATTTAATGCGTATGAGGCATTTCCGAACAGAGGGATGCTGGCGTCGAGGTGGATCAGCGTTCTTTTGTCTACCAGGTAGGTGCGGTTAGCCAATGCGTCAACAGCGGAACCTAGTTCGTCGCGGCCGATGCTGGCGAGGAAGCCGAGGCGACCGAAATTAATACCCAGCACCGGGATGTTCTTATCGTGCACATAAGTGACCGTATCCAGTAAAGTGCCGTCACCACCCAGGCTGATGATGCAGTCGAGGCTGGGGTGCAGGTCATCTGCGGTGTTGAACATTTCAACATTGCGGAGTTGCATTTTTTCAGCCAGCGGCTGGTAAACGATCACTTCGAAATCCTGTTTGGTAAGTTCTTCGATCAGTAGATGAAGCTGTCCTCCCTGCTCTGTCTCAAGTCCGCGGCTGTAAATGGCAACTTTCATTTGCGATGATTGATTCCGGTGCGAATGGATGCTTAAAGGTATGCCGTTGAAGTGTGCGACGCAACAAAAGCTGATCACTGCAATGCAGCCGGCTACCTAAAAATCACTGCGCGAATGCAAAAATAAATCCTCTTCGTTTAACTGGTTAAAGGTATACTCGAAGCGGATCACGAAATCGTAGAAGCTGATGATGTCGAGCCCCACGCCATAGGTATGGAGCAGTTTGTTTGTAAGCGAACTGTAGTTGACCGGATATTTATCATACGCGTAGCCGGCATCACCGTACACTTTGAGGAAAAAGCGGAAAGGTATCTTGTCGTGCCCCTGGATCACTACCGGCGGCCGGATGTTGAAGCTGAGCACTTCTCTCCTGAGTGTGGCGCGACCAATGAAACCTGCCACGCCGTCGATCACGTAGTATTCGAGCCCGCGCATGTACAACTCACCATAGCCGAAGAGCCGCCGATTGTAAAAGGGTTGCCGGAAAGGCAGCTTCAGTGTACCCGCCGCCTGCAGATAGATCTGCGATTTCGGGAATACCGGTATTGTGTAGGTGGCCGCCGCGTTCAGCTGCCACATGTTCATTTTGCTGGTGAAGCCCCGTTTCATTAAGGTGCCCGTGAACGTAACGCCCTTGCCGGGGTAAGGAATGAAATCCACGTTCTGATGGGTGATGGTATATCCGATTTCAGGGAAGCTGATCTTCGTTGCGTGACCGGGGAAATAATCCGGGTTGCGGTTGGTTACCGCCGTGTCTACTTTCATGCTGGTAAATCCCATCCGCAGAAAATGCTTCGTGCGCACCTTCGGGCGATAGATCAGCGCGAAATCGGTACGGAAAATTTCACTCAGGAACTTTTCTTCATTCTTTATGTAAATCTGTTTGTTGCTGTCTGTATTAAAGCTGATTTCCTTGTTGCGGCTGTACGAGAACCCGATGTCAAAACCAAACTTCAGCGATTTGTCGGCAGCCGGTTGCGCATACCGGAACGAAGCCTGTTGCGTATATCCGTTTACGAGATAGAGATTGAGTTTGTCTGCGCGCCCGCTGATATTGTTATGAATGAGCTTCAGCCCGTAATTCACGCGCTTGAGACTCCGGTTGTGTTCCACCCACCATTCGTTGAAGTTTCTTCCAACTATCTTGAAATAGGGCAGCGGGAAGAAGTACCAGCGCTCTTTCACCTGCACGGTAATGAATACGAGATCGTCTACCTGCCTGTCAACTTTTACTTCCACTTCAATGAACAATGCCGTATTCATCAGCTGTTGGCGCGCCAGTTCGATGCGTGCAGGCAGGTCGCCCCGCATCATGTGGTTGCCGATCCGGAAAGGAATTTCCCTTTCAATGATATAAGGCTTGGTCTTCCGGTTTCCGGTAATGTAAATGTCAGCAATGATAATCGGCGATTTATCGTCAGGCCTGAACGAGCTGGTGTCAAATACGGGGTCAGCCGCGCCTGAGAACACGGAATTTACTGTGGTACGGGTTTGCGGCTTACCGCTGATTGCCGCTGCCAGCAACATCGACAGAAAAAAGAAGCGGTATAACCTCATCAGTTCCTCAAATCTTTTTTAAATATCGGAAGAAGAAACAATAAATCAACTATTCTGCCAGACCGGCCTTACTGCTCAGATGTTCAGGTAGTGCATCAGCGAATTGTAGTTGTCCTTCAGTTCATTCGTGTACAGCTCTTCACCGAAATAATACCGGACATTGTATTCATATCGCTGGAAAGTGGCAATGATGTCGGAGATCTCGAACTTGTTAACCTTGATAGTGACAAGTATGAGATTCGTATCCGGCTCCACGAAGGTGTTCAGCTGCGTGATATAAGCGTCGTTCGTTTCCACCAGCCTTCCCAGGTCACTGAAAGAGAAATTGCGCTTCTCCATTTCCAGCACGATGATCCCTCCGGGTTCTTCAACACCGGTGAACTGCGCCATTGCGCTCAGCAGGTCCATATTGTTGAGTACCGCGGTTACTTCGTTTTCCGCAGTAACGATAGGTATGAGGGTGAGGTGGTGGTCTACGCAGAGTTTCACCGCGGTGAGGAAGTGGTCGTCTTCCTTTACCGAGGCTTTGATGAACTGGCATTCGATGGTAGCGAGCGCAACGTCGGTATCGGCATCCAGCAGATCGTCTTTTGAAACCAGCCCGGCATATTTGTCGTCCCGGGTAACAGGCATGTGAAGAACGTCGTAATCATCCATCAGCTGCAACACGAGGCTTACCTTGTCTTCCAGTTTAACGGTAGGATAGTGAGAAGCGATTATCTGTGGTGTCAGCATGAGGTTTCGTCCTTTCTGATATCAGACACCCAAACTTACACCAATGTTGCAGCCGGTTGTTTTAGTCTGGATAAAAACTGGTCCAAGATCTTGTTAAATTCACCGGGTACTTCCATCATCGGGGCATGCCCGCATTTATCGATAAAATAGAGTTCGCTGTTTGGGATTAACCGGTTGAATTCCCTACCAACGAAGGGAGGTGTAATCGTATCATTATTTCCCCAGATCAGCAACGTGGGTTGCTGTATCTGGCTCAGCTCCTCGCCGAGATTATTCCGGATTGCGCTTTTCGCCAGCGAAATAATCTTGATCACCTTCAGCCTGTTACTGGTGATCTCGAAAACCTCGTCTACCAGTTCTTTTGTTGCAGTACGGGGATCGTAAAAAGTGAGCTCGGTTTTCTTTTTGATGTAATCGTAGTCGCCCCGTTTCGGATAGGTGTCGCCCATCCCGTTTTCGAACAACCCGGAACTGCCGGTGAGGATGAGCGACTTGATACGCTCCGGATGCTTGAGCACGTGCACCAGGGCAACGTGACCGCCGAGCGAATTGCCAAGCAGGTGGATATTGTTGTATCCGCGTTGCTCAATAAACCGGTGGACGTATTTTGCCAGTCCGCCAACTGTTGTATGGAAGATGTCCAGGTCGAACAGCGGCAGCATCGGAACGATCACCTTGTTGGTCTTCCGGAAATGCTCCACCAGGTCGGCAAAGTTGCTCAATGCTCCGAACAGGCCGTGTAACAGCATGAGCGGCTCTCCTTCTCCCTCTTCAATGAACCTGAATTTTTCCTGTTGTTTTATCTCGTATTGCATTCTGTAATCCTCAAACGGTCGAAAAGCGAACTGTCTTTGCTAAAATAATGGTTTTAACACAAATACAGTTCCATAATATCCGCGATTTTAGCCTATGGCGTTATGGGTATGATCGAAAAAATCTTCGAGATCTTCGAAAATTCCTTTGAATAATGGTATGATGCTTCCGATCGCATCGATGATCGCAGGCCCCACCGGTGCAAGAATGGGATAGGTCCTGGAAGTTTCAATGGTTTGACTGGTCAGCACGCCCAGTTGTTCCGCGTAGAACAAAACGATGCTGAAGAAGATAAGGTAGAGAAGCAGGTAGAAAATAATTCCGCCCAGCCGGTTCAGCCATCCCATCATGGCGATCTTCACCACCCGTTCTATTACCGAAGCGCCCAGCCTGATGAGCAGCATCACCGCCACCATCACCAGCACAAATGCCACGAAGGGCATCCAGGGCGAATCCTGGCCCGACTGCTCCTGCAGCCATTCGGCCACCTTGGCCGAAAACTTCACCGCGGCCATTATCCCGATGATAAAAGCAAGGAGTGAGAACACAGCCACAATCAGCCCGCGGCTGTATCCCTTGAATACAGCCAGCACCAGTATAACCAGGAAAAGGAAATCGATATACATCAGCCTGCCAGCAGTTCTTTGACGATGCCTGAAACCACTTTCCCATCAGCCTGCCCCGCTACCTGCCGGGTAACAACGCCCATCACCTTGCCCATGTCCTGCGGCCCTGCTGCACCTGTTTCGGCAATCGCCGCCTTTACTTTTTCGCGTATTTCCGCTTCGCTGAGCTGCCTGGGAAGGAACTTCTCAATCACCGCAATCTCTTCTTCTTCTTTCTGTGCCAGGTCGGCCCGGTTCTGCTGGCGGAATATCCCGAGTGAGTCCTTTCTTTGTTTCACCAGCTTCTGCAGCAGTTTCAGTTCGCCTTCGGCAGATACCACTCCGCCGGAACCCGGGTCTGTTTTGGCTTTGATGATCTCCGCTTTAATGGCGCGGAGCCCGCGTAAGGAAGCTTCGTTCTTCGACTTCATCGCCTCCTTCATTTCAGACATTACTTTTTCTTCAAGTGTCATGGTGTATGCAGTTTAGGTCAGTTTGTTTTCCTTGAGTTGTTTTTCCCTGAACTTCTGGTAAAACCCACGGGCGAAGGCTTTCATCTCGTTCACCGCTTCTTCATCATGCGTCGCGCGGTTGTAAGTATCGGCCATGGTAACCATCGTCTGGTAAAAGAAATCCGCCATTTCGTCCACCATCATGTCTTTGGTCCAGATATCGATCCGCAGCGCCGTTTTCTCCTGCCCATCCCAGAGCGAAAGGATAAAAGCCTTGGCTTTCATGGGTTCCGGCTGGCCCGAACCGGTTGAGCTCCAGTATAGTTCTTCGGGAAGTTTATCCTTGTTCAGGTGAACATCGAGCGTTATCGTAGATTTTTCCATGTTTCGGTATTAAGGCGCAAATGTACGCCCTCGGAAGTGGATTATCCATTGACCCGG
>DASVBM010000207.1:0-7869 GCA_036375835.1 Chitinophagaceae bacterium
CCGCAGGAAACAATGCCGGCCAGGCTGAAAGCCAGGCATACGACTGCGGTTGTTATTTGCTGATATGGTCTCAGTTTAGTTGGCTGCATATGGTCTGGCTTTTGTACGCGTGTTGACACAAAGGGCCACCGCGTTAAACTATCTCAAACGAATATAACCGATTTGCGATGTTTAATTGAACCGGGAGATTATTATGATACCCCGGAAAGACCTGCTTAGCCGAGGAGACGACTGCTATTAATAAGAAGCGGTGCATAGGTATCGTGAGGGCTTTGCAGCGTATGGGAAGTGCTTCTGACCGTACTGCAAGGGTAGGGTGTGGTTACTATCAGTTATACGTGAATGCCGGGTGAACATTACCTGACGTACGTTACAGCTACCCTATATGTGCTCTATAATTACTCTATATGTGCTCTATATGTGCTCTATATGTCCTTTGGAGCTATTGAAAATCAACAGCGATTTTTTTGCAGTAACGGTCACCCGCTCGCCTGATAATCGTATTCTTTGCAGATCCGGTGTACAGGCTACCTGCACTTTAATTGTCAAATCGTCGAATCGTCAAATTATCAAATTGCTCCCCTACAGCCCCAGCACATCTTTCATCGTATATATCCCTTTCTTCCCTTGAAGAAACTCGGCCGCGGCAACCGCGCCAGCGGCAAAGCCCTCCCTGCTGTGTGCAGTATGGGTGATTTCGATATCGTCTATTTCGGAGTGGTATTTCACGGTATGTGTTCCCGGCGCGGGATCGATCCGCTTGCTCGTGATCACCAGGTCTGACTTGTTAGAACTGCTGTCGTTCACCCAACGCCTCTTGGTACCGATTTGCCGCATCACCTGCTCCGCAAGGGTAATTGCCGTTCCGCTGGGCGCGTCTTTCTTCTGCGTGTGGTGGATCTCTTCAATCGATACATCGTAGGCGGAATGGTTATTCATCAGCTTCGCGAGAAATGTATTCAGCTCGAAAAACAGGTTCACCCCAATACTGAAATTACTGGCGTAGATAAAAGAACCGTTTCGTGATTCGCAGTATTGCTTCACCGCCTCCCACCGCTCCAGCCACCCGGTAGAGCCGCAAACCACGGGCAGCCCGGCGTCGAATAATCGCTGCAGGTTATCAACGGCTGAACGCGGGCTGGTAAACTCGATCGCCATATCGGCTTTGGACAAATTCGCGGCGGTGCAGTCGCCGGCATTACTGCGTGTGATACGCAGCACGATCTCATGCCCGCGGGATAAGGCGATGGCTTCAATGGCCTTTCCCATCTTCCCATAACCGATCAGTGCAATTTTCATATGCTGGTAATTATGCAGCGAAGGTAAATGACAACTTCAGAGGGGTAATAAGTAAGGAAAAACAAAAAAAGGGAAACGGTTCCGGATTCCTCAGCTGCGGGAAAAAACACAAAAGATAAATCAATCGCGATGGGGCCATCCGCCATCCGCCATTAGCCATCCGCTACTACCGTATATTCAACCGCAGCGTCAGCCCACCTGTGCGGGCGATCGGGTTCAGGTTGGGCGTCACTTTGACCGAGAGGTCATCGCTCACATCAAATTCTTTCAGGTGGGCGAACACCGTGGCGTCGGCAACATTCAGCGCCCAGGCGCCAATGAAATACAGGAGCGAATAATCGCGATCGCGGCGGAAAATATTGCGGTAATTCTGAAGTGAGTTGGCGTCGAGGGGCATGCCGGTATCGCGGTATTTCAGTTTGGGATGGATCTTATTGAAGTTAGCAGAATCTTTCGCCTGCACGATAACAAATGCATCCCGGGTGCGGTGATACCAGTTGTTATTGTATACCCAGATGCCAGCGCAGGCGCCCAGTGCGCCCCATACGATCGGTATTTTCCAGTATTCGCGGTTATAAGCCTGGCCCCAGCCGGGAAGGATCAATGAACGGCGGGTTGCGATCCGCGGATCGTGCCTGCGGATACGTGGGGTATCCAGCTTTATCTGTGTGGCTGTGGTATCTGCTGCAATAACGGTGGCGGTTACCGGAACAGTGTCGGTGACGGTACGGGTAACGCTGCTGTCCTGGGCAAATGACCAGAGGCCGCAGCCGCAAAAGAAAAACATTATCGTTAGCCGGTATGCCTTCATCATTTAACTGACCGACACATTCAGCAGGTCCAGCAGTTTGTTCAACTCCTGCAGGGAATAGTACTCAATCGTGATACTGCCGTTGCCCTGTTTGCTGTGCGCGAGCTTCACTTTGGTTCAGAAATGAGACGACAAGTTATCTTCTATTTTCTTATAAGCGGGCGCCAGCGCAGGTTTTGTACTTGTGTTAACACCTGGTTTCTCGGCCTTGTACATTTTACGCACCAGCTCTTCGGTGGCGCGAACGCTCAGGCCCTTCTCTTTTATTTCGCGGAATACAAACAGCTGTTTGTCTACCGTGTCTATGTTCACCAGTGCACGGGCATGACCCATGCTCAACGCGCCGTTACGCACCGCCAGCTGTATATCGGGGGGCAGTTTGAGCAGGCGGATATAATTGGTAACCGTGCTCCGCTCCTTACCCATTCTTTCCGCCACCTGCTCCTGCGTGTAGTTAAGCTCTTCCATCATCCGCTTATAGCTAAGGGCGATCTCGATGGCATTGAGGTCTTCACGCTGCAGGTTTTCAAGCAGCGCCAGCTCCAGCAGCTGCTGGTCGTTCACCTGGCGTACATAGGCAGGAACGTCTTTGATACCGGCAATCTTCGCCGCCCGGAATCTTCGTTCTCCCGCTACCAGCTGGAATTTCCCATTCGGCAGCTTCGAAACGGTAAGTGGCTGGATGATGTCGTGCATCCTGATGGATGCCGCCAGTTCGTTCAGCGCCTGTTCGTCAAAATCCTTGCGCGGGTTCTTCGGATTCACCTGGATATCATCCAGTGGTATCCTTTCGCTGTGGGTTACCTGCTCCACCACCGTCGGCTTCAGGTTTCCGGAAGTGGTCTTCAGGTCCGCGTCAATATTCTGGAGCAAAGACCGGATGCCTTTGCCGAGTAATTCTTTATTTCCTTTTGGGGCGCTCATTGCTAAAATTTAAATGTCAAAAACAAGGCAGGTCGTGCAGTGTCTGCTCCTGGTCCCTTTCACTATTCGATAATCCTTTCTTCCTGCGTCATTTTCGTGAGGTCGTTCTTCTGCAGCACTTCCTTTGCCAGGTTCAGGTAATTGATCGCTCCTTTGCTGTCGGCATCGTACAATATTACCGGTTTGCCAACGCTGGGCGCTTCACTCAAACGGGTGTTGCGGTGCACGATCGTGGAGAACACCATGTCGTCGAAATGCCTTCTTACCTCACTCACTACCTGGTTGCAGAGCCGCAGCCTTCCGTCGTACATCGTCATCAGTATTCCTTCGATCTGCAGCTCGGGGTTCAGCCTGCTCTGCACAATCTTTATCGTGTTCAGCAGTTTCCCCAGCCCTTCCAGCGCGAAAAACTCGCACTGAACCGGCACGATCACGCTGTCGGATGCCACGAGTGAATTCACCGTGATCAGTCCCAGTGAAGGCGAACAGTCGATCACGATAAAATCATAACGGTCCTTCACCGGCTCCAGGATCGATTTCATCACTGTCTCGCGGTTGGGATAGTTGATCATCTCGATCTCCGCACCCACCAGGTCGATGTGCGAGGGAATCACGTCCAGGTTGGGTATCTCGCTCTTCAGTATCACATCCTGCGCCGCCGTATTGTTCACCATGCAGTCGTAAAGGCTGCTGGTGATATTGTGCAGGTCGAAGCCCACACCGGTGGTGCTGTTAGCCTGCGGGTCCGCATCAACAAGCAGTGTTTTGAACTCCAGCACGGCGAAACTCGCCGCCAGGTTGATCGCAGTTGTGGTCTTCCCTACTCCACCTTTCTGATTCGCCACACCAATAATTCTCGCCATTTAATTCGGGGTTATTTTGTAGTCAACTTTTTATCTCGTTCCGCACGGTTGCACCGCATACCTGTACTTCCTTTTCCTTTTCAATCCGCTCCCTTCAACTTAAAACTTAAAACTTACCACTTACCACTTACCACTTACAACTCTATCGTCTGCCCGATCGCCGGTAACAGCAGCCGTTTCCCTGCTTTTTCGAAAAGCGCTGTTGCTGCATCAGTATCTATCGTTATCGGCGGGAAGGTGTTGTAATGGACACCGATCACCGTGTCGCACTTCACAAACTCCGCCGCTTTCAGCGCATCGTAAGGGTCCATGGTGAAGTTGCCGCCTATCGGCATTACCGCGAACCGCAGCCTCGCCCAGGCAGGCACCAGCTGCATATCCATCGTCAACGCGGTGTCGCCGGTGTAGTAAAAATCCGCCTCACCGGTATTGAACACAAAGCCCATCGGGTTGCCCGCGTAGCTTCCGTCCGGAAAAGAAGATGAGTGAATCGCATTTACACCTTTCACCCTTCCGAAATCAAACTGGATGTAGCCGCCATGGTTCATACCATGCGTACGCTCCACCCCGTTTTTCTGCAGCCATCCTTCCACCTCCGCCGAACCTACGCAAAGCGCGCCGGTCTTGCCGGCAACAGATACCGCGTCTGCGATATGGTCGCCATGACCATGACTGATGAAAATATAATCGGCCCCGATGCTGTTGACATCTATCTCCTTCGCCGCCGGGTTGGGCGTGATGAAAGGATCGAACAGCAGCTTTTTACCGGTTACTTCGATACTGAAACAGGCATGTCCGTAATAAGTAAACTTCATGGGCTGCAAATGCTTTTAGAAGGGCGACAAATTTAGGCTTTCACCCCCATTCCGCCGGTTTATTTGGTTTTTTTTTCAACGCATCAACGGAGGCACCTTTCCTGGGCCGCCGGGCAAACCTGAACCTCCGGCGGGCAACAATATTAGCCATTTGCCATTGTTATGTAAAAGCAAGTTTTCCACCCGGTTCCGGATATGAAAAATTATTCATCTTTACCCCTTTAAACACCGCAAATGAGCAGATTTACCGGCTTTGGAATCGTGGCGCTGATCATGATAGCGATTGACTTCTACGTATTCCAGTCGGTACGCTTTCTTATGCAGGGCAGCAGCGACAAGGCCCGGATGACGGTGTTTTCCATTTATTGGACGATTTCGATCCTGGTACTGATCGTTGTCGTCGCCTTTCCCTTTGTTTCAGCCCTTCAAACGAATAAAGTGCTGCGGAATTATCTTTTCGCGGTGGTGGTGGGTATTTTCTTCGCGAAACTGCTGGCTACTGTTTTTTTCCTGATCGACGATATACGCCGCGGTTTTGTCTGGGCGATGGGCAAAATGTTTTCAACCACCGGCGCGAAATTCCTGGGCGACGGAACGGGCATCTCAAGAAGCACCTTCCTCAGCTGGCTGGGGGTGGGTGTAGGAACTACTTTTCTCGGGTCATTTATCTACGGCTTCAGCAATAAATACGACTACCAGCTGAAAAAGATCAGGCTCTCCTTCGATAACCTGCCTGATTCCTTCCGCGGCCTGAAAATCGTGCAGCTCAGCGATATTCACTCCGGCAGCTTCCAGGATAAAACAGCGGTTGCACGGGGTGTTGAGATGGCACTGCAACAGCAACCCGACCTGATCCTGTTTACAGGCGACCTGGTTAATGATCTTGCCACTGAAATGGATAACTATACCAACCTGTTTGCAAAACTGAAAGCACCGATGGGTGTGTTCAGTGTGCTGGGCAACCATGACTATGGCGACTATTACCAGTGGCCGGACCGCGACGAAGCGCACCGGGAAAGAGAAAAACGCGCGGGTACCAGGCTGCATACACCAATGCAACAGGCAAACATCGAAGCGGTGAAGGCCGTACACGCAAAAATGGGATGGCGGTTATTGCTGAACGAACATGTGCCACTGGAACGGAATGGTGAAAAGATCGCGCTGATCGGTATCGAAAACTGGGGTGCCCGCGGCTTTACCCGGTATGGCAGAATGAGCGAGGCCTATAATGGTGCCGGATCCTATCCTTTCAGGATTCTCATGAGCCACGATCCCAGCCACTGGGATGCAGAAGTGCGCCCGGAATACCCGGATGTCGACCTGATGTTATCCGGCCATACGCACGGCATGCAGTTCGGCATTGAAAACCCTTACTTCCGCTGGAGCCCCGTGCAGTGGGTGTATAAACAGTGGGCAGGACTTTACGAATCGGGAAGACAAAAGCTCTATGTAAACCGCGGCTATGGATTTATCGGCTACCCGGGGCGCGTTGGGATATTACCCGAGATTACCTTGATAGAACTCACGTAATCCGAGGTAATCATTTACCATCCTTTCACAGACCGACCATTGACCACTGACTTCCCCGACTCTTCGACTCTGCTGACTTTGCTCACTCTGCTGACTTCGCTGACTTCGCTGACTCCGTTGACTCCGCTGACTCCGTTGACTCTGCTGACTTTGCTGACTTACTGTCGGTGCCTGAAATAGCTTGACCGTTTTAAGGAGTGATTATTAACTTTAAAACGGATACAAATGGCAACTCGACATCAATTCCTGCAAAGCAGGGCTGAACGACAGCGGCGTATTTTTTCGGAAGATTTTAAGTCTAGAAAGGTCAGGGAAATCGAGCAGAAACAGACCACGATCGCGCAGGTATCCCGGCAATATGAGGTACGGGAAAGCAGTATTGCGAAATGGATCTCTAAATATGGGAAAAATTATATGAAAGGGATACGTACGATCGTTGAATCAGAAAGCGACACCGAAAAGATCGCCGCCCTTAAGGCGCAGGTAGCTGAGCTACAGCGCGTGATAGGCCAAAAGCAGGTGCAGCTTGAGTTTAAGGAAAAGATGATTGAGCTGGCGGAGGAGCTTTATGGGGTTGATATTAAAAAAAAATTCGAACAGAAACCATCATCTGGTACTGGCAACACAGAGAACAGCTAAGCTGCAGCCTAAATATGTTCTACAAAAGCCTTCATCTAAGCAAACAAGCTATTCACCAGTTGTTGGATAGAAGACTGCGCCACCAGGAGCTGCAAGGCTATCTGTTGCCCCTGATCGTTCAAATCCGAAATGATCATCCGACTCTTAGCTGTAGGGCTATGTATGCCAAGCTTCGGCCAACTGAGATCGGGCGGGACCGCTTTGAGCAACTATGCAAGCTGAATGGTTTTGGTATTGAGCGCCGGGTTAACCCCTTTACAACCACAGACAGCAGAGGTGTCATACGCTTCGATAATCTGCTTAACGAAGCCAAATTAACAGCGATAGACCAGGCATGGAGTTCTGACATAACCTATTATGAAGTAGGCAGCCGATTCTATTACATCACGTTTGTATTGGACTGCTTCTCACGGCGGATCCTTGGCGCCGCAGTTAGCAATACCCTCACTACAGAACAAACAACCTTGGCTGCATTAAACGAAGCTATTAGAATAAGAGGAGGTACAGTGCCGCCGCAAATGATCTTCCATTCTGATGGTGGAGGCCAGTACTACGATAAGGAGTTCTTGAAGTTAACTAAACAACATAAAATAAGAAACAGCATGTGCGAATATGCCTGGGAAAACGGAAAAGCTGAGCGACTCAATGGCATTATTAAAAACAACTACCTGAAATATTACCAGGTCAGAACTTTTAGCCAACTGCAAAGAAACGTTGACCGTGCAGTGACTCTTTATAATACTCAGCGGCCGCACAAAAAACTTAACTACCAGGCACCAACTGACTTTGAAAACAAAGCGCTAATATTACAATAGCAACCAATGCCGAAGATGACAGAGTCATTAGACGCAAAAACCGGCTTTGTCGGGGCATCGAGCCCCTACCAAGCCGAGCAACCAATACCTCAGAATCCAGATGTATTATCCGCAATAAATTGGGTAGTATGAGGTAAACACCGGTCAACGTTATTCAGGCATTGACAATCTCC
>DASVBM010000101.1:0-6409 GCA_036375835.1 Chitinophagaceae bacterium
CCAGGAAAAGCCAGCGGGAAGTAACAGCGAAGATTCCACCTCCAGGAATTCGCGCGCCTGGGCGGCCATCCTGCTGGCCTGGCCGATCACGGCCGACAACTCCATGGTTCGTTTGAAACAGGGCCGGGTCTTTACCTGTTCACTGGTGAGGCTGCTTTTCACACGGGCAAAGTGCTGCCCCTCCCACTTGTATAAAGTGAGATCGCCGACGGTACCGGTAAAGCGTATCTGACCCGATTGCCTGGCCATGGATTTCTGTTTTATATGTAATTTAAAAATAATATCCGGTAGTTGCAAGAATTGATGGCTGCGCCATATAGAACGCAGATTATCATGAAAATCAGCGTTCAAAAAAGCCCATTGACTCCACAATGCGACCGCACTCCCTCCACAGATACTCCACTAACCCGGACGCGGCGTTCGGGTGGCGCAAAAAGCGCTTTTCTACGCAGATCTTCCGGATTCAGGCTGTTACTAGGGACGATCTGTGGTTGATCTGAGGTGACCGATAGGTGGCGGATCGGTGACCAATGAGAGATGCAGCGCTGAAGCCGTGAACATCAGCCTCTCCCCGATTCACTGCACACGAAGGAATTTGTGCAATTTTAACCCCCGATCCATCGCGCCCGCTTCTATATTTGCGCTCCATGCATACACCGGTACCACATGTCATTGCTGGCAACCACTTCTGGCTTTCCCCGCACCGGACTATTTACTGGGAAGAAGAAAAAACACTGATCGCCTCCGACCTGCATTTCGGCAAAACCGGTCATTTCAGGAAAAGCGGCATCGCTGTGCCGCAACGGTTATTCCGGGAAGACCTGCAACGGCTTGTTGCGGAGCTGCAGTTTCACCGTTCTGAGAAACTGCTGGTGGTAGGCGATATGTTTCACAGCGCCGCCAACAAGGAACACGATCTTTTCCTGAAATGGCGGAACGATTTCCCGCAACTCGAAATTCACCTCGTTAAAGGAAACCATGATATCCTGAATGCCGCCTGGTATGAGGCTGCCGGCATCAGGGTTCATCCGAAGGAATACGCAGCAGCCGGATTCCGTTTTACCCACGATGCCAGGGATATCAGCGATGACGATGAGAAATCATACTATTTCACCGGTCACATTCACCCCGGCGTGGTGCTGCACGGCGCAGGAAAGCAGTCACTGCGCTTTCCCTGCTTTTATTTTAACCATCGCTTTGCCGTACTGCCGGCCTTCAGCAGGTTTACCGGCCTTGCCGGCATAGAAGTAAAGCGCAACGACCAGGTATTT
This sequence comes from Chitinophagaceae bacterium, assembly GCA_036375835.1. Taxonomy (GTDB): domain Bacteria; phylum Bacteroidota; class Bacteroidia; order Chitinophagales; family Chitinophagaceae; genus JAEZDC01. The sequence goes on from DASVBM010000101.1 coordinate 1,272, forward strand.
GCGATAGTGGAAAAATCGGTGATCCGGTTATAATTTCCTTTTCTTCTTCAGGTCCTGGTAATCGATGTAGTAGACAAACTTCACGCTCACCTCATTGCTGTGGGGAATACTGAATGACTTCCGGAAATTATCCAGGTAGCGCCTCGCGTCGGCTCCGGGAATATGGGCGTCGGGGCCCAGCGCATTTTTCCAGGCAATGATCAGCCTGCTGCCCAGTCGGAAATCCCAGGTAAAAAACATGTCGAGGTTGAACAGGTTAAAGTTTTCGTCATAACCGGTCATATATGGCCTTTCAGTCCAGTTACCGTCTTCCATCACATCATAAAAATGCTGGTACTGCACCTTGCTCCAGTAGTGTCTTGCCCGCAACGTGAGGTCCATCCTTGCTTTGAAATTATACACTGCCGAGAGCAGGTTGGTGAACTGCTTTACATCCCTCCTGCCTATGATCGGCTCGCCGGTTACGTTGTCGAAGTCCACCCAGCCGAAGTTTCCTTTATCGTGTTCCCGTTCGGCGCCCCATTCAAGGCTGAACTTGTCGTTGAACCGGTATCGCCAGCCCATTTCAACACTGAAGAAGGCGTCTTTGGGCAGGGGAGATTCCGCGAAGCCGAAGTCATAACTCCAGTACAGTTTTTTCCTGGAGTCGCTGCTGCCCTGGATGCCGAACCAGCGCCAGGGTGCCCTCCTGAGTTTCCTGCCCGGTGTTCTCAATTCGAAATAGTCATAGTACCAGACGGGGTTGCCTTCGGTAACGATATTTACATCCCAGAAATTCCGGAACAGGTGAAAGAAGTTTGCGTTGATACCGAATTCCTGGAAGTCATAGGGTTTGTACCTGCTGATATAATTGAATGAGACGTTGTAGCTGCGGAAGTTGAAATAACGCGAAGGCTGGAACTGCCGGTAGCCCAGATAGGCGGAGCTCACTACCCGGTTGGGTGCCCGCAGTATGCCCAGGTCGTTCGGATCGTAGCGTTCGGATTCTATGTTGTTCGTAACTCCCCACTGCCATTTGCCGCCGATCTTGCTGAACTCATTGTATGCCTTGAAGCCATTGTGCGCGTCACTGCCTGTTACGTAACTGAAACGGAAATTGGAACGGAGGTGAAACATGTTGCGTTTATCATACAGCGATACATCCACCGCGGAGACGTTCGCGTCCCTTCCCGATCCATTGCGGATCACGTTGGTGTTGGTAAAGCTCACGAACGAACGGCCTTTCAGCGCCTGGTCCAGTACGATGATGTTGTAATTGGTCAGCGGCTCCGTTTCCATTTCGATCTTTTCCCCCTTGCTGTTGCGGAACTCCGCGTGCATCGGCGCGGTTACCGCATTAAAGACGCCGATGCCGAGGTTCTTGCGGGTGCGTCCTGAAAACTTGGTACCGTTGTACAGCTGGGTAACCGAAGGATTGCGGATGATTTCGTAGCCACTGTCGGCGGCCAGTCTTCTCGCGGCGCCGTATCCCGAGGGCATTGCCCCCACCCTCCGCGAATAGAATATGCCTGCTTTGTTGAACAGCTCGGTGCCTTCTGTGAAAAAGGGGCGGTGTTCGTTGAACTGTTGTTCGAAAGGAGAAAGGTTGAGCACCACGTTGTCGCTCTGCACCTGGCCGAAATCGGGAATCAGCGTCATATCGAGTGTGAAACTTTCACTCACGCCGTACTTCACATCCATCCCTCCATTGTGAATAAACTGGTTGATGGAACCGCTGCTACCCGGTACGGTACTGTAGCCGAGGCTGATATACGGAAGGAAAGACAGTCGTGTGGGTGGCTTGATATCCTGCAGCCCTTTAAGGTTACCGAACTGGTTTACGTAACCGGATATTTTCGGATCTATCGGGTCCCAGAAAGAACTTTCATTGAGCCGGCGGATAAACCTGCCGAAATTGACACCCCAGTCCTGTACGGCTTCACCCGAAAAACGGATAGCGGAATATGGTATTTTAATTTCCACTGACCACCCGCTGTCGAGCATGGCCACGCGACTGTCCCAGACGGCGTCCCAGGAATTATCATCGCCCAGGGGCGAATGGCGTTTATCGCTTTGCACGTTAGCGGCAGTAACGGTAAACTGGAAAGCGTTCTGGTTATCGTTATAGGTGTCGAAGGCAACGAGAAAGAAATCGGTGTTCTGGAATTCCTCGCGATCGCGCGCGGTGAGTTGTTTCAGAACTGCGGTTGGTTCATCGTGCAGGAGCGCTCCAACGTAGACGGCGGCGTCGTCGTAAACGATCTTCACCTCCGTTTTACGCGAGGCGGGCGCACCGAAGCTGGGAGAATTGACGATAAAATCAGTAGCAACCGGAACGTTCTGCCAGGCTGCATCGTCCAGGTGGCCGTCGGGTTTCGGAGGCTGTGCGATCTTCACGGCCTGTATGTTCCGCGACTGGGTAAACGCTGTGCAGGCAACACAGGCAAGCACGGCGGTAATGACAATTCTTCTCATGTATTAAGTTGCAGCGCCAAATTAGACAGCCTGCGGCAACCACAAATATCGGAAATGAGGAATGGCAGATAGGCTTTATGGAAGCAGGCTGGTCAGTTCAGCTTTTTCTTCAGGGTGCTCACCTGCTCCTGCAGGGTGTTCACTACGGTTGCCAGCTGGTTCATATCCCAGCGGGGCTGCGGTGAAGGCTTATGGAGCACATAAACCGCTTTCCACATTTCCAGTACGTCGTCTGCATTGATGTTATACGGTTCGTACTGGGGGTTATCGCTCACCAGCGTAAGTTTCGCTTTGGCCTTGTTGTTCTTCATGACGCGTTTGTACACGATGCCCTCGTTCCTGCTTACCACGATATAAGCCTGGCTGTTGCGGATATCGTCCTTATCATCTACCCGCTCGCATACGATCACCGAACCACTGGGTGTAGGCAGCATACTGTCGCCCACGATTTCAAAGGCGCGGTATTGCCCCGGCGCCAGCATGGGCAATGTAAACGTGTTGAGTTCGTCCAGGAAGTCCGGGTCTGCGTAACCGGCCAGATAACCCGCGGCAGCCTTCACCGGCACGAACTGGATCTGGCTGGATTCGGAAGCCATCTTCAGTTGCCTGCGCCTTTCAATATAGCTGCTGCCTTTTGCGGCGGAAAGGTCTTTCAGGAAGAACTCTTCCATAGAAAGTTTAAAGATGCCGCAGATGGTTTCGGTGACCTCGAGCCTGGGCTCCGCCCGCTCTTCTTCATAGGCGCCCAGCAGCGACCGTTTGATGCCGAGTTTATTGGCAAACTCTTCCTGCGTCCATCCACGCAGCTTACGAAGGTATCTGAGGTTTTTTCCGGCAAAAGACATAGACTAATGCATTTAGCTGCAAAATACTAATATTTTTAGTTCATCCAAATATTCCGGCCGTTATTTTTTTAGCAGTCGTTTTGTGCGCACTTTTGTGCAATAGACTGATCAGCATGGCTAAAGCAAGCAAAGCAGCGAAGAAAGCCAGGAAGGGTAAGGAAGAACCGGTGATCCTGGTTACGAACGATGACGGGATTACTTCCCCGGGAATCAAGGCGCTGGTAGAAGCGGTTAAGGACCTGGGTAAGGTGGTGGTGGTGGCGCCCGACAAGCCGCAGAGCGGTATGGGGCATGCGATCACGATCGGCCACCCTTTGCGCATGCATCCCTCGCACGCCTTTGGCGACATCGAGGCCTACAGCACCAGCGGCACGCCGGTGGACTGTGTGAAGCTGGCGGTGGACAAGATACTGCACCGCAAGCCGGATATCTGCCTCAGCGGGGTGAACCACGGGGCGAACCATTCCATCAATGTCATTTATTCCGGTACGATGTCGGCCGCACTGGAAGCGGCGATCGAGAGCATTCCCAGCATCGGTTTCAGCCTGCTGGATTACAGTATTGAAGCGGACTTCAGCGGTTCCATGAAATACGCGCGGATCATTGTGGAGCAGATCCTGAAAAAGCCACAGGACCGGCACCTTTGCCTGAACGTGAATATACCGGCGGTACCGGTGAACCTGATCAAAGGGTTGAAAGTCTGCCGGCAGGCTTATGCCAAATACGAGGAGGACTTTGACGAACGCGCCGACCCGCACGGCAGGAAATATTACTGGCTTACCGGGGAATTTGTAAATTTCGACAAGGGAAAAGATACGGACGTGTGGGCGCTGAAAAATAATTTTGTGAGTGTGGTGCCCGTGCAGTTCGACCTAACCAATTACGCTTTAAAAAAGAAACTTGAAACAACGCTTAAAGATCCGGCTAAGAGATAACACCAGGCTCGGCATACTCATCGGCCTCTTTGCTCCCCTGCTGGGTATTGTCGGGTTTTATTTCCTCCGTGCCTACCCGCTGAATTTTTTCTATTATGTCGAATTACTGGGGCGGGAGCAGAAATACCTCACCAACGCGGTAACGTTTTCGCTGCTGGCGAACGCGATCTTCTTTACGATATTCATCAATTCGAAAAAGGACCAGACGGCGAAAGGGATATTTATCGTTACGGTGATCTATGCCATCGGCGCGATAATACTGAAGCTGGTGTACTAGTTGTGCCGTTCCTGCTGCTAATTCAGCTGAAGTTGCCGTGCACACGTGTCTTAGAACCCTGTTACAAAACGAGTTCTGTTTCGCCGGGTTATGACCGGGTTAGTATCAGCGCCCGTATTTGTCAAGGTATGATTCAATGCCACTCAGGATGTTCCTTGCCAGGTTACGCATGTATGCGTTATTCTTCAGGTGCTGCAGGTCAGATGGGTTGGTGAGGTAGCCCGCCTCTATCAGGACCGCGGGGCATGTTGAAGCGTTGATCACCCAGATCCCTGTTTTACGCTGCCGGATACTGACTTTCGCCGGTATTGAACTGAGTTTATTGGCTATTGTGTTACCGAAATTGTAAGAAGCGGTGTAATGGCGTAATGTGTCCCAGGACGGAACGAATATTTCTATACCGCTACTATTCCTGTCCGGGTCAGCAGCCGCATGCAGGGAAACAAAAAGATCCGCGTTATTCTTCGTTGCCAGCTCGGATTTCGTCACAGGATGCTGGTATTCGTCAACAGCCCGGGTTAGTATAAGCCGGATGCTGCTGTTAGCGTTCTCTTCCAGCATCAGTTTCGCAAGTTGAAGCGCGATGTCTGATTCCCGAGTGCCGTCCTGCGCCTGGGCGCCGCCATC
>DASVBM010000316.1:0-8209 GCA_036375835.1 Chitinophagaceae bacterium
CCGAAAGCCCCAGAGTCCATCTTCCTGCAGGGCTAAAGCCCGGTTTCCACTTTCATTCATACCCCGGCCTGAATGCCGGGGTTATTTTCATCTACCTTAATCGCAGCTGGCGGAATTAATACCGAAGCAATACCAATATCAATTAATCGATTAGCCCCCTTCAGGCCGGGGATCAGCAACCAGTCAAGTTACAAGGGCTTTAGCCCGGACCACTTCCTGCTCACCTATGCTGCGCTCGTATTCCACTGCATCAGATAACCAACCATGATCCCAGGTCTGACTGCGCACATAAGCCGAAAGCCCCAAAGTCCATCTTCCTGCAGGGCTAAAGCCCGGTTTCCACTTTCATTCATACCCCGGCCTGAAGGCCGGGGTTATGTTCATCTACCTTAATCGCAGCTGGCGGAATTAATACCGAAGCAATACCAATATCACTTAATCGGCCTTCAGGCGGGGGATCTGTAACCAGTCAAATTACAAGGGCTTTAGCCCGGATCACTTCCTGCTCACCTATGCTGCGCTCGTATTCCACTGCCAACCATGATCCCAGGTCTGACTGCACACATAAGCCGAAAGCCCCGGAGTCCATCTTCCTGCAGGGCTAAAGCCCGGTTTCCACTTTCATTCATACCCCGGCCTGAAGGCCGGGGTTATTTTCATCTACCTTAATCGCTGGTGGAATTAATACCAAAGCAATACCAATATCACTGTATCATTTAACCCCGGCCTTCAGGCCGGGGATCAGCAACCAGTCAAATTATAAGGGCTTTAGCCCGGGCTCTCGTGAATCTCTCCTTCACCTGTAATAAATTTTAATCGCCCGCAGACCAATATTCACCGCTAATAATTTTCCGCATCAGCAAACGGTAGAGTACATTTGAACATATCAACCAGAAACGCATGCAACCCATACTTGAACTGCGAAACCTCAAAAAATATTATGCCACGCAGAAAGCGGTCGACGATGTGAGTTTCAGCATCGCCCCCGGCAGCATTTTCGGCCTGTTAGGCCCGAATGGTGCCGGCAAGACCACACTGCTGCGCATGATCACCGGCATTTTCTTTCCCGACAGCGGCGAAGTGCTGCTCGACGGAAAGAAGTTCGACCTCCAGAACGACAGCAGGCTGATAGGCTATATGCCCGAAGAACGCGGGCTGTACAAAAAAATGAAGATCGGTGAGCAGGCAGTCTACCTTGCCCAGCTTAAAGGCCTCAGCAAACCCGAAGCGATCGAAAAGATAAAATTCTGGTTTACCCGCCTGGAAATGCAAAGCTGGTGGAACAAAAAAGTTGAAGACCTGAGCAAAGGCATGAGCCAGAAGCTTCAGTTTGTAACTACGGTATTACACGAACCGAAACTCATCATACTGGACGAACCATTCAGCGGGCTTGATCCGTTGAACGCTAACCTCATTAAAGATGAAATATACCGGCTGGCGCAGAATGGCAGCACCATCATCTTCAGCACACACCGCATGGAGCAGGTAGAAGAGATCTGCGACCATATCGTTCTGATCAATCTCGGCAAAAAGATACTTGACGGCACCGTGGCCGGTGTGAAGCAGCAATTCAAGCAACACATCTTCAGCCTCACCTTCGAAAACAAGGTGATACCCGAGCAGCTGGCTACCCATATTTTCGAAGTAAAGAATGCCGGCACCCACGATCTCGTTATCCGGAAAAATGATGAATACACGAACAACGATGTGCTGCAGTATTTCCTGAATAACGGGATGCAGCTGAACTCGTTTAATGAGATCCTCCCGAGCCTGAATGAAATATTCATCCGCCTGGTGGAAGGCACGCACGCCGGTACCAGGGCATTTCAAACCGAACCAACTTACTCATCTCCCAAACCTGTTGTATGAACAAAACCTGGCTGATCATCAAACGTGAATACCTGAGCAGGGTCAGAAAAAAAACATTTATTCTTTCAACGATACTCACGCCGCTGTTTTTCGTTGGACTCATCGTTGCCGTTACCTGGATCTCCGTCAGCAACGTAGACAAGGAGAAGATCGCCGTGGTCGATAACAGCGGTATCTTCAGGAACAACCTGGAAAGCGATGACCCGGTAACCTTCGAATTTCCAACGGGCGTAGACACTTCCAACTACCTCCGGAAAGGTTATACCGCTATACTGGTCACACCTGCCGACACTTCACTGAACTATAGCCTGTACTCAAAGAAGCAGCTGGGCCTCGTGGCATTTAAACAGGTAGAGAACCAGGTGAACAAGGCGATCGAGAACCACCTGATCAACCAGCGTTTCAATATCGACGTGAAGCGGATAGATTCCGTTCGCAGTGAGGCGGGAACCGCGAGCCTCAAAAACTACTATGGTGAGAACGAATCGGTGAAAGAAGGAAACCGCGAAGTAGCTTCCTTCATCGGTTACATTTCCGCTTTCCTGATTTACATCACGCTGTTCATTTACGGATCCATGGTGATGCGCGGCGTGATGGAGGAAAAAACCAACCGCATTGCCGAAGTGGTGATATCATCGGTAAGACCGTTCCAGCTGATGATGGGCAAGATCGTGGGTATCGGTATGGTAGGACTTACACAGTTCCTGATCTGGATCGTTTTGATCTTTGCCTTGTCCACGGCCGCCGGCGCCTTGCTTTCTCCGGAAACACTCCAACAGGCGGGTGAAGCCAGTAAACAGCTTCAGTCTGCACAGATGAAAGACGCGGGTGCAGCCGCAGCTGGCTTCGCAGAGCTGAAAATAACGCTGGTAAACGTGAACATCCCGCTGATCGTCGCCTGTTTTGTTTTTTACTTTATCGGGGGATACCTCTTCTACGCTGCGCTCTTCGCTGCGGTGGGCAGTGCCGTAAACGAAGACATACAGGAAGCGCAAAGCCTGATGCTGCCCATCATCATGCCGATCATCGTAGCCATCATCATCATGATCAACGCGATCACCGCCCCTTCGAGTTCACTGGCCACCTGGAGCAGTGTCATTCCGTTTTTCTCGCCCATCGTAATGATGGCGCGCATACCATTCGGTGTGCCGGATACCGTTCCCTACTGGCAGTTGTTCCTGAGCATGAGTTTACTCGTGCTGGGCTTTCTGTTTACAACCTGGCTCGCCGGTAAGATCTATCGCACCGGCATCCTCATGTATGGCAAAAAACCAAGCTGGAAGGAAATGTGGAAATGGACACTGCGCACTGCATAAAGCAACCGCGTCAATTGAAACGAAACGAATATGGAGCCAATCATTATAGAACGAACTTTCGCGGTACCGGTTGAAAAACTATGGAACGCGATTACCGATAAGGGGGAGATGGATCAATGGTATTTCAGGATCGACAACTTCCGGCCGGAGCCGGGATCCCGGTTCAGCTTTGAAGGCGGGGATGATAAGCAGACCTTCCTGCATCTCTGCCGCGTTGTTGAAGTGATACCGCAGAAAAAACTCTCGCATACCTGGGCTTACGAAGGACAGGACGAAGAAACCCTGGTGAGCTTTGACCTTTCGGGGGAAGGAAATAATTCCCGGCTGAAACTGACACACGAGGGACTGGAAAAGATCGCGAAGTACGGCCCCGCTTTCGCCGCTGAAAATTTCAGGGAAGGCTGGACAATGATCATCGGCACCATGCTGAAAAACTACCTGGAGAAATAAACCATGATCAAAATACGGTTATCGGGAATTCCCGTAGACGACCAGGAAAAAGCCCTGAAGTTTTATACCGAAACGCTTGGCTTTTTAAAACAGCAGGATATTCCTATGGGCGAATTCAGGTGGCTCACCGTAGTCTCACCCTACACCGACGACATCGAACTGGTGCTGGAACCACTGGCCTTTCCCCCGGCACGCGTTTACCAGCGCGCTTTGTTCGATGCGGGCATACCGATCACCGCATTTGCCACAGACGACCTGGAGGCGGAATTCGAACGCCTGCTGAAACACCAGGTTCGTTTTGTTACCCCTCCAACACAGATGGGACCGGTGAGCGTTGCCATGTTCGAAGATACCTGCGGTAACCTGGTGCAGTTATACCAGATTGAAACAGCGCCCTGAATATCCTTTATACCCCTTATTATTGAAACATATGTTCACCAACAGGATCACAGAATTATTCGGAATAGAATATCCCATCATCCAGGCTGGAATGGTATGGACCTCGGGCTGGCGGCTTGCTTCCGCCGTATCGGAAGCAGGCGGACTGGGATTAATCGGCAGCGGAAGCATGTATCCCGATGTATTGAGAGAACACATCCGCAAGTGCAAAGCGGCCACTGCCAGGCCCTTCGGAGTGAACGTGCCTTTACTCTACCCGGATATCGATAAACATATAGAGATCATCATCGAAGAGAAAATACCCGTTGTATTCACCAGCGCCGGCAACCCGAAAACCTGGACCGGTAAATTAAAGCAGGCAGGAATCAAGGTAGTGCACGTCGTCAGCTCCAGCCGCTTTGCCCGGAAATCGGAAGAAGCGGGTTGTGATGCAGTCGTGGCCGAGGGCTTCGAGGCCGGGGGACATAACGGCAGGGAAGAGACAACCACCTTCGTCCTGATCCCGGCCGTTAAACAGGCGGTAAGCATACCGGTGATTGCCGCCGGCGGTATCGCAACCGGGAGGCAGATGTTCGCCGCCATGGTACTTGGCGCCGAGGGGGTACAGGTGGGAACCCGCTTTGTATGTACCCCGGAAGCCTCTAACCACCCCGCCTTCAAGGCAGCGGTGATAAAAGCAGAGGAAGGCGACACCATGCTCAGCATGAAAAAGACAGTACCCGTACGGCTGCTCAAAAACAGGTTTTTTGAAGCGGTAAGGTCCCTCGAGGAGCGGGGGGCTTCGGCAGAGGAGCTGAACCAGTTGCTGGGCCGCGGAAGAGCCAAAAAAGGCATGCTGGAAGGCGACCTCGAAGAAGGGGAACTGGAAATCGGCCAGGTCAGCGCGATCATTCGCGAGATCAGGCCCGCCGCCGAAGTCGTAAAAGAAATATGGCAGGATTTTACACAGGCGATGCAGCATCCTTTCTGATGTGGATATCTTAATCTGTTAATTATTGTGAACGTATGCTTTCGTAGTTTACCGAAAGTTTTACATTTAGGTACTAAAACTGACTGCCATGAAACAGCTCCTTCTCTCGCTGGCGTTTGTCCTGGCTGCACACTTCCTGTATGCATCTGCCGGAACCAATACAACCAACGGAACCTGCGTTTCCGGAACCGTATTAGACGCGAACACAAAAAAACCTTTGGCGGAAGTGACAGTGGTAGCAGTACACGCGAACAATAAAACCGAAACGGTCACCACCAATGCACAGGGACAGTTCCGCATCGTATCCCTCCCGCAGGGCACCTATACACTCCGGCTTTCAAAAGAAGACTACAAGAATGAAAAGAAAGAAGTAGTGCTGAAACCCGAGACAAGTATAAGGGTAACGGTAGAAATGGTTGCCGAGGAACTGGAAACTACAAGCCACCGCTCCTGGTGGGATAAGTTCGACCTTTATCTCTGAGCTGGCATCTATTACCCTTCCGGCAACCTTACTGGTTTTCTCCGCTGGCTTCCCGTCTGATAATCTGAAGCACACAGTGCCGCAAACATCCGCGGTGATCGCACCAGGCCTACTTCCTTGTTTATCAGCGTATATATTAGCCCATACCACTTATCGATAATTCGTTACTTTCACACCCGTTTTTGAGGACAGCAGGCTGACGAGGGGCCAGCAAAACGATTATCCAGATGAAAGCAATCATTCCTGTGGCCGGAGCCGGAACGAAGCTGAGGCCGCATACCTATACACAACCTAAAGCGCTCATTCCCATCGCGGGTAAAACCATCTTAAGTTTCATTGTAGACCAGTTGCGGGACGCCGGGATCAATGAATTCATCTTTATCGTGGGCTACCTGGGCGAAAAGATCCAGGACTACGTAAAGGCAACCTATCCCGACCTGCAGACACATTTTGTTTACCAGAACGAAAGGCAGGGTACCGGTCACGCGGTAGAACTCACGAAAAATATTGTAGGCGACGACGAAGTGTTTGTGGCACTTGGAGACACCATCTGTGAATACGACGTGAAGGAAGTGGTGAACAGTCCCTATAGCATGCTCGGCATCAAGAAAGTGGACGATCCCCGCAGTTTTGGCGTAGCCGAAATTGGTGAAGAAGGAGCAATCGAGCACGTGGTGGAGAAGCCAGCTATCCCGAAAAGCAACATGGCGCTCGTGGGACTCTATAAGATCAGGGAAACCCATTTTCTTTTCGAATGCCTGCACCATATCTTCTCGCAGGAGATCAAAAGCTATGGCGAGTACAACCTTACCGATGCCCTGGAGTGCATGATCAGCCGCGGCGCCCAGTTCAAACCCTTCAAAGTAAAAAACTGGTTCGACTGCGGTAAACGCGAAACGCTGCTCAACACCAACGCGCTCCTGCTGAAGAAAAACGGTGGTAACACCAAAGACGGGCACGAATACAAAGACACGATCATCATTCCGCCTGTAAGCATTGCCGCGGGATGCAATATCAGCAACTCCATCATCGGCCCGCACGTTACCATCGGCGCGAATACCGTAGTGCAACATTCCATCATACGCGACAGCATCATCGGCTCTTACACCAATCTCTACGAAGTGGTGCTTGATAATTCGCTCATCGGCAGTGATGCTTCCGTACGTGGTCTCAGCCGCAGCCTGAATATCGGCGATAACACCGAGATCGATTTCGGATAAACGCGCTGCGGGCTGTCCATCAGATCTAACCCCACTCCCTCTCATGGAAGAGCGGGCGACTATCATATCAATCATAAAAATCAGCGTTCTCCCATCCCGCCAGGGATCAAAACTCATCATACCCGCTTCCGCAGGATACATCATAAGCTATCATGTCAATCATAAAAATCTGCGTTCCCCCATCCCGCCAGGGATCCACCCAATCAGACCTCACCCCCACCCCCTCTCCTGGAAGAGAGGGGCGCCACATCCGTATCCTGTTATCATCGGCGAAACTTCAATGATCATCATACTATCAACATCCTCCGCCAAAACGTGATTCCAGACCTCACAATCCGCTTCCGCAGGAAGCATCCCGTGATTATCATATCAATCATAAAAATCTGCGTTCCCCCATCCCGCCAGGGATCAAAAAACGCATCCCCCATCCCGCCAGGGATCCACCCATCATACCACCTTCCGCAGGAAGCATCATAAGCTATCATGTCAATCATGAAAATCTGCGTTCCATATCCCGCCAGGGATCCATCCCCATCCACCATTTCTCATTCATCATTCCCCTTTTCTTCCGTACATTCATCAATGCTTGTTCTTAACCCTTCTCTGACTATGAAATATTTCCTCGCCGCGCTCTTCACCCTTGGCTGCTTTTTTGCAAAGGCTCAGAATATGAATTCTTATTACCTGCTGGCAGGCACCTATGCTTCCGGGAACAACGAAGGCATACAGGTATACAAATTCAATGCGCAACGTGGAAACCTCAGCTTCGTGCGCAAGGTAGCAGGGGCCGCGAACGCTTCCTACATGGCTGTATCACCGGATATGAAATTCGTGTACACCGTCAATGAATACAAGGACAGGCCGGGAGAGATCAGCGCATTTGCATTCGACCGCACTAAAGGCGACCTGAAGCTCCTCAACAGGCAGCCCGCCGGCGATGCGCCCTGTTATATATCTATCGACTCAACCGGTAAGTTCCTCATCGTGGCAGAATATGGCAGCGGCAGCATCAGTGTTTATAAAACCAATGCAGACGGATCGCTGCAGCCGCGTATCCAGCACATCGAACACGAAGGATATGGCATCGTATACGAACGCCAGGAAAAACCCCACGTGCATTCGGTGGTGTTCTCGCCCGACCAGAAATATGTATTCGCTGCAGACCTGGGCAACGACCGCCTTTACCAGTACCGCTTCGATCCAAAAAACACAACAGCCCCCCTGTCACCTGCCGGAACGCCTTATTATATCGTGCCCGACGGTTCGGGTCCGCGGCATTTCACTTTTCATCCGGACGGCAAAACTGCTTACCTCCTGAATGAGCTGATCGGTGAGATCATTGTATACCGGTATAACGGCGAAACACTGGAAGAAGTACAGACCATCGCTTCTGCTACTGCAGGCGGAAAGTATGAACAGGGCAGCGCGGATATTCACCTTTCACCCAACGCTAAATTTTTGTACACCTCCAACCGCGGTGCCTCGGATAATCTTTCGATTTACC
>DASVBM010000081.1:0-4159 GCA_036375835.1 Chitinophagaceae bacterium
AGGTACATCAGTTGTTCTGCGTCCGAAGATCAATGAAAGAACAAATAAGATGATAAAGGCCCAGAACAGGAACTTCGCAATTCCTGCAGCACCCGCTGCGATACCGCCGAATCCGAAGATAGCCGCAATGATAGCTATCACAAGGAATATAACTGTCCAACGTAACATAACTCGTCATTTTATGGTTAACAATTCTGTTTTCTACAACTGGATAAATCCATAAACATGCCAACGGGTGCCGGGAGTTGTTCCCGCCGGAATTATTTGCTTTTCGCACCTGCTGAAAACTAGTCGGTTAGGATGCGGTAACATTTTAATTTTTGAGGATTTTCAACGTATCTGCACTTATCTTAGCGTCCTAACATTTCGCTATGCAATACATTCCACAGCTGGCGTTCCTGATTGTAACGATAGCGGCCATATACCTTTTCTGGAAGAAAGCGGCTGAAATACGGAGGAATATACTACTCGGCAGGGACGAGAATTTTTCTGATCAACCGGCCGAAAGGTGGAAGAATGTACTGCTGCTGGCACTGGGGCAGAAGAAGATGTTCCGTTACCCGCTGGTGGCGGTGATGCACTTTATTATTTACGCAGGATTCATCATCATCAACCTCGAGGTACTGGAGATTGCACTGGACGGATTGCTGGGTAAGCACCGTTTGTTCGCGGCACCTATGGGACGCACCTATGCCTGGCTGATCAACGGCTTTGAAGCGCTGGCGGTGCTGATTATTGTAGTCTGCGCGTCTTTCCTGATAAGGAGGAATGTGATCAAAGTAAGGCGTTTCTGGAAAAGGGAAATGAAAGGCTGGCCGAGGAGTGACGCGAATTATATACTGATTGCAGAGATCATACTGATGAGTCTTTTCCTGGTGATGAATGCCAGCGACCGCGCACTGCAGCTGAAGGGCCATGGCAGCTACCACGAGACCGGTGATTTCCTTTTTTCCGGGCTGCTTGCGCCTGCTTTCTCGGGATTCTCATCTTCCACGCTGGTAGCAATCGAACGCACTGCCTGGTGGATACATATCATCGGCATATTCAGTTTCCTGAACTACCTCCCCTATTCAAAGCACCTGCATATTCTTCTCGCTTTTCCCAACGCCTATTATATGCGTATCGGGCCGGAAGGTAAAATGGATAATATGCCCGAGGTGCAGCGCGAGGTGCTTTATGCAATGCAACCCGAAATGGTGCCTGCCGACGCAGCACCCGCAGGACAAACAAAATTCGGCGCGAAGGATATTTTCGATCTCAGCTGGCGCAACCTGCTGGACGCATACAGCTGTACGGAGTGCGGCCGGTGTACCGCTGCCTGTCCTGCTAACCAGACCGGCAAACTGCTGAGCCCGCGGAAAATAATGATGGATACGCGGGACCGTATGGAAGAAGTGGGGAGGAATATTAACAAGAACGGTTCTTTCCAGGATGATGGCAAATCGTTATTGCACCATTATATACTGCCAGAAGAACTGCGCGCCTGTACTACCTGCAATTCCTGCGTTGAAGAATGCCCGGTAGGTATCAGCCCGCTGAACATCATACAGCAAATGCGCCGTTACCTGGTGATGGAAGAAAGCAATGCGCCGGCCGAATGGAACGCGATGTTCAGTAATACCGAAAACAATTTCGCGCCCTGGAAACTCTCGCCCGACGAGCGCGACAAGTGGGCAACGGAAATGAGCTAGTTCATTCTTTTATCTTTTTCTCCAGTTTATCCCTGAATTCCTCCGGGTGTTCGATCTGGTGGGCCGCGCCGCGGTTCTTTACAATTCTCCAGATCTGAATGATGGCCGTGGCGGCGAAGACTCCGCCAATGATCCAGTTGAGCAGGCTTTGTTTTGCATCGAGCGTATCGACCATTAACCGCCCACCCAGGATAAACAAAAGGTTGCCCCCAAGTGTACCCAGTGCAATGCCCACGATATAGATATTATAAAAGCTGTTCTTTGGCAGAAGGATATTGCGCGTAAAGAGAACGGTACTCCATCCGAACCAGAAAGGGATCTGGGCGGGTGTTACGGCGCACATCATCATCCCGAGGAAAAACCGGTGAATGGTACTGCTCAGGATCACGTTCTTTTCCACTGCCGGATGAGCGGCCGCGTAGAAGCTGGACGTAGCCAGCGCCACCACGATGAACAGCGTTACCCATTCCAGGATCCTGAACAACCATTTCTGTTTGCGTACCCAGTCCATCGCCACCAGCGACAGCCGCACGTATATTGCTTCCACGATCAGCGAACCGGCGGAAAACATGACCGCGGGCTTAATACCGTCGGTTGCGGATATCTGCATCGCAGCAATATTCAATGTTCCCAGCGGAAGGGTTCCAAGGAAGCTTACCAGTAATCCTACCCAGAATACGCGGGTGAGCGTGGCTTTTTTCATCTGAAGTTTGCAAAATAAGGAAAGAAAGGAACTCAGATCCTGCAATCCAGGTCGGCCTGGTGCATCTGTTTAAAGAATCGCCTGGCCCGGCGCAGGTAACGGTATCCCGGCAGAAATTTCCAGTAAGGCACACCGGATTGTTTATGGTTGATGCGGCCGATCCGGTACATATGGCGCCAGTGCATGGCCACCTCGCGAATGGCCCTGAAATAGCTCATCACGCAATCGTAGATGTGATTGGGCTCGGCTCCCACCCCGTTGTACTCGAGTATCACAATGTTCTTTCCCTGTTTGAGGTCTTCCACCGAACTGCACTTCAGGTCGTACCGTCCGAAATAAAATGTCTCCACTTCCAGGCTGATGCGGTCGAATACATTGCAAAGCCGCTCGTCTATCTCGTTGTGCAGGTTAATGAAGTTCGCTCCGCGGTTGTGATTGCCCGCGATGCTGAGGAAATATCTTTCACCGGCGGGTATCACTTTCCCGAAGTTTTCGCCGTGCCGCATCTCCATTTCTTCGTTGCGGAATTTCGCCTTGGGGTGCGCGTCTATCAGTTGCTTGAGCGTGGACAAGCCGTCACCGGTCACAGACATATAGACTTTCGCAATGAAGCCGGTGACCATTCCCTTTTCCTCGCCCGGATAACGGATGTGAAAGACGCTGAATTCCATGGGCAGGTCAATCATATCCTGTATTACGTAATCCACCGTAACGTGGCGGTGGTAGTATTCCAGCTGCGCTTCGTTCTTTATTTTCCGCATCAGCATGCCTTTCATTCCCACGTCGGGTTTCGCAAGAATGGGATACTGGAAACCGGCCGCCTTCACTTCTGAAAACAGGTGATCGGGACTGAGCGTCGGATCCACGTAAATTGTACGCGGGTAAAGATGTTTTGGAAGCTGCTCGTACATTTCCCTTTTGCTCTCGCCTTCAAAACCGGAGAACTCGAGCGTGGGGTTGACTGGTGAAACAAACCAGAAGTGCCTGGCTTTGATGGCATAATACAACCATACCGGGCCTAGTGGGGCGTAAATCACAAAGAAAGGCCAGAGTTCCCAGTTGGTGATACGGGTCCAGATACGTTTCAAATCAGAAAAAATTGGCGACAAAGATGCGGAATAATTCACGGTTTCTTCCGCATAGCCTGCGATCGTTCAGGTGATCAATGCAATGCCTGTTTTTCTATTTCCTTATTTGCCAGTATTTTCGCAGCCTCAAAACAACCGGTACCAGGCTAAGATCGTTTTATTCCGATTGTGGACAGATGTAACTGGTGCTGCGTCTTAACGACTAAAAAAATAATATGGCATACGACGTAATTGTTATCGGTAGTGGTCCCGGTGGTTATCCCGCAGCGATCCGTGCCGCCCAGCTTGGTTTTAAGGTAGCGATCATTGAAAAAGAAAGCCTGGGCGGTATCTGCCTGAACTGGGGCTGTATCCCTACCAAGGCATTGCTGAAGAGTGCACAGGTTTATGAATACGCAAAACACGGCAGCAATTACGGTATCAACATCTCCGGTGCAACTGCAGATTTCGGCGCGGTGATCAAGCGCAGCCGTGGTGTTGCCGATAAGATGAGCAAGGGCGTGCAGTTTTTGATGAAGAAGAATAAGATAGATGTGATCATGGGATATGGCCGCGTGAAAGCGAAGGGCCAGGTGGAAGTAACTGCACAGGACGGGAAAAAGCAAACGGTGGAAGCCAGGTATATAATCATTGCAACCGGTGGAAGAGCCAGGCAGCTACCCAACCTGCCGATCGAC
>DASVBM010000219.1:0-3918 GCA_036375835.1 Chitinophagaceae bacterium
GTAATGTCGGTACCGATCTGCGACAGCACCGTCGCCAGCCGGGTAACCTTGTCGGTGTAAATAGCGGTATTGTAATGCTTGTCGCTTGAAGGCAGGAATTCATTGTCGTCAACGATCGGGTTGTCTACCGTGTCATAAAAATTCTCGAGGTTGTAAAAAGCAACGATCGCCGCTTTGTAGGCTTTCTGGCTGAACGCAAAGACCGGGCTCAGGGCAAGAACAAAAAACAAAATCTTTTTCATGGGTGGTATTCTGCCGCAAACTTACAGGCTGGCCGGTTTTAAAATGACAGACCGGCGTTAAATTACTGGTATAAACGAGTGATACTGATCAGCCTTTTTTTGGGAGCCCGGGCAGTCTGTCTGGCAGCCATGAACGCGCCAACCGGCAATAGTTGGCTGATTTCCAGCACTCAGGCGGCTGTAAAAAAAATTCACGCTGCTATTTTATTTTATTATCTTCGGTAGGTCCAATGTTTACAGTTCTTCCATTTCTCATTCAGTGTTTCTCTTAAATGGGTCATTTGGCTGTTCTGTTTTTTCCATTGGTTTTATTGTTTCACTTAACTTTTTTAAAATGAACATTTACGTTGGAAACCTGAACTGGAGCATGACCAGCGACGACCTTTACAACATGTTTGCACCTTACGGTGAAGTTGCTTCTGCCAAAATCGTTACCGACAAATTCAACAACAACCGCAGCAAGGGCTTCGGCTTTGTTGAAATGAACGACGATGAGGCGGCCAGGGCAGCGATCGCTGCGCTGAACGAGTCAGACATCATGGGTCGCAAACTGGTGGTCAATGAATCTGCGCCTCGTCCGGAAGGACAGGGTGGCGGGTACAAGAAGAAAAGCTTCGGTGGAGGTGGCGGCGGTGGTTACAATCGTGGCGGCGGCGGCGGCGGATACAACCGCGGCGGTGGCGGCGGTGGTGGCTACAACCGGAACCGTGGTGGAGACGGCGGCGGCAACTACTGATACGCAGTCAGACCTGAAGAAATGGAAGTCTCGCTCAATTGGCGGGACTTTTTTATTTTTAATGCATGATGCAATTGTCAGTGCCCGTTGCCGGCTGCATGCGCTGGGGCAAATGGGGCGCTCAGTTTACCACGGCAGACTACCGCGAACTGGTGAACCAATGCCTCGAAGCAGGCATCAATTCATTCGACCATGCGGATATCTACGGCGACTACAGCACAGAAGCAGAGTTTGGTGAAGTTCTGCGGGAGGCGCCTTCACTGCGGCAGGGAATGCAGATCATCACCAAATGCGGCATCCAGCTGCAGACCAGCCCCCGCCATGAACACCTGATCAAATCGTATAACACTTCAAAAGATCACATCATTGCATCGGTGGAGTATTCCCTCCGCGCACTTTGTACCGACTACATAGACGTGTTGCTGATCCATCGCCCCGACCCGTTGATGAATCCCGTAGAGGTTGCCGACGCGGTGGATCACCTGAAACGACAGGGAAAGATCCTTCAATTCGGTGTCTCTAATTTCCTGCCGCACCACACCGACCTGCTGCGGAAACATATAGAAGTGAATTATAACCAGCTGGAAATCTCCATTCTTAACCACCTCCCATTTACCAATGGCGTGCTGGACCACTGCCTGCTGCACAATATCACGCCCATGGCCTGGGCACCGCTGGGCGGAGGTTTGATGAACGACGACAGCCATCCCCGCTTTCGCGCAATTGTACAGACCGCCTCTGAACTTGCCGACCGGTACAATACCGGCGTAAACCAATTGCTCATCGCTTACCTGCTGTACCATCCCTCGGGTATTATCCCTGTGCTGGGCAGCACCAGGATTGAAAGGCTGAAACAGGCGCGCGAGGCAGTTGATATTCGTTTAACAAGGGAAGACTGGTTCAGGCTCTATATTGCTTCCACCGGTGAGGACGTAGCCTGATCAGAGTGCGGTTTTATTGACGCGGATCACTCCAAACATTTCTTTCTGCGAACCTTCGGGGTATTCTTCCTGCGGGTCCTGAACCTGCCAGTTGCGCGCGGTATCGATAAGCCCCGCTGCATTCAGCCAGACGATGCGCTTGTTCACTGTCTGACCTACGTTACCGCCAATACAAACCAGGTAACCTTTTTCCTTATTCGTCTCCACGACGATATCGCAATGCGAAACAGACATGGGGTTGATGCTCTGCAAACTGAATTTGTTGTTGCGGCGGTTCATGCAGACCAGGTCACCCGGCTCGGGCCAGGCAGCGCGCTGGTCTTTGATATCGTAAGCGGCAAACAGCGGGTCCGGATTCCGCGTTGCGTTATCCCTTGCCCAGACAATATATTTCGCGTGGTTATTCGAATAGGGGAAGGTGTTCCCGGCTCCGGCCTGCAGCATTACCCAGGAAACAAACACCGCGCTCCAGGGATGATGGTACTGCCATGATCCATCATAGAGGTTCCTTTCGCTGACCGGTATACCACCCAGTTGCCAGTATTGTTTCAGAATGGGTACTGCCGCGCTGTCTTTCTCATGCAGTACCATGGTATCATGCGTGTGCCAGCGGTTGTATTCCGCTGCCGCCAGCCTGGCGATCCGGCTCCTGAGCGTATTCTCTTCAGTTGCTGCCACCGGCGACGACACCGAGGCGGCCACCATTCTGCCCATACCGCGATAGCCCGCGATGGCGATGATGCAGATGCTGACAAAGAGGAAGCCCCTTACAGCGCGGGTGGAGGTATGCATGGTAGTGGACGGATTTGCCGCTCAAAAATAATCTTTCAGCCGGTACGCAGTTGCCTGCCGGGCTTAAAGGCAGTTTAAAAGAATCCGCAGTTCCCGCTCCCCCTGCCAGCTTCCGCAGGAAGCATCATAACCCATCATAAAAATCATGGTAACCTGCGTTCCCCATGCCGCAGGCATCCCTCATCCACTTCACGGTTCTAATCGCTTCTAATCCTCTCTGCCAGTACCTTTGCCCGCAATCACAAGTCACACAACATTCACAGCAGTTATGTCAGCATGTAGAAGCATGCAGGACTACCAATCGAAATTCATATCCTATGCAGGCATCTTGCTTTCTTCTGCAGGTAAAACACACATTCATCACCGGTGACCGCTTCTCTCCGCTGATCATTCTTTGCATCGGTTCGGTTGTTGGATTTCTGTCCGGGCTGCTGGGTAAAGGAGGCAGTGCGATTACCACACCGGCGTTACAGATCTTTGCCACCGTCAATCCTTTCGCTGCTTTGGCTTCACCACTTCCCGCTACGTTGCCCACCACCCTATCAGCATCTGTTGCCTACAGGAAAGAAAAAATGATCAACAGGAAAGTGGTGACCTGGTCTGTACTTCTCGGTATACCTGCCACATTCATCGGATCGTTCTACAGCGACTGGCTGGGTGGCCAAACGCTGATGATTCTGACCGCGGTTTTCGTCATGTCTTTAGGCATTTCCTTTTTCGTGATCGGCAGTCAACCCGAAGCACCGGTAGCCGGTAAGATTCCCGGCTGGAAAATTGCGACCATTGCGATTTCTGTTGGCTTTCTTTCAGGCCTCCTCGCCAACAGTGGAGGTGTGTTGTTCGGTCCCCTGTTCATCCGCTTTTTAAAGCTGCCTACCAAACAGGCACTTGCCTGCAGTTTACTGGTAGCCGCCGGACTGGCTATTCCCGGCACCATTGCACACTGGTACCTGGGTCATATTGACTGGTGGATCGTTTTGTATTTATCTGTGAGTTCCATACCGTTTTCATATTTCGGCGCAAGGGTCGCACTGCGATTAAAAAACCTGCTGCTGGAACGGATCTTCGGTCTGATGCTGATCGTATTTGGCGGATTCGATCTTTGGTACAGCTTAATGCATTAAAACGGGCTAAGCCTCGCTTCCGCAGGAAGCATCATAACCCATCATAACAATCATGGCAATCCGCGTTCCCCACCCCCCCCCGG
>DASVBM010000152.1:0-4408 GCA_036375835.1 Chitinophagaceae bacterium
CGTCAGTAAGTAGTGCCGTATTGCTGTTCTTGAAAATCTTGCCGAGGAAGTATACCCGGCCGTTCGGCGGGATACTGAGGTTTCCTTCGTTGATGAAATGACCAAACACCCCTACAGACTGTGCGTCGCCTACATAAACTGTGGACGCGGGTGGTATATATACCGGTTCCTGCGCCTGTACCGTAACACAGGCGAATAAGATAAAAAATATGATAGCAGGTCTTTTCAGCTTCTGAACATTTTTACAAAATGGCCGGCATTGCACCGTCGTGCAATGCCAGGCCTGTGTTTGTATTGTATTGAACCCGTAACCGCTGCCTGATCCATCGTTACAACCAGGTAACGGTTACATTCCATGCCGTACGGTCAATACTCCGCACGGGTGTTTTTCATCAGTATTTTAATACAGTCACCCTGAAGGTGCCTGATGCGGGGTTTATACTACCCCAGGTGGAATTTGTAAATGCGATCGTAACGGTGTTCGCCGCACTCACATACCCCATATAAGTTCCTTCGTTGCCCGGTAATGCGCCGGATGGCAGTCCCAACACCACTACATCGCCGGCAACGGCGCCATTCACCGTAACGGTTAGCGTACTGGTGGAAAATATCCCGGTGCTGGGGAAGTCCAGTGTCGCGGTTGCGGTCAGCGTCTTTGCCAGCGTGTACCGTGTTGTTCCACTGGTGACGTAATAGTTTGTTCCGTCAAATTCTACTGCGCCGTCTTCGGGCGTGCCGAGGTTTGTACCGGATGTTAGTTTGATCGGAGCGGTTCCTGCAGCCGCAGTACCTGCCTGTGGCGTGAGGCGTGCGGTCACCAGGTCATTGAATGTTTTTGTACCCGCGAATGTCTGGGTGCCGGTTGTAACCACACCACCAAATGATGCAGATGCGGGCTGCAGCGTGAAAGTTCCGCTCGAGAGCGTCGCTCCGTTTGCGTTGGGTGTGTTCCCGATGGCGGCGAGGTTATTGATCACGCCTATATCAGAGAGGATCACGCGGCCGGTTGCGTCTACTGATAAATACCTGTCGGTGATCGCTCCCGGTGTTGTTGCGGATGTGATACCCAGGTATAGATTAGACCCGTTACCCGAAGCTCCTGTAACAGTTGTAGTTGAACTGCTGGTAAGGCCGTTATTGAATGTTTTTAAACCGTTGAAGCTCTGGGCGCCTGTCGTCACCACTCCCCTTGCCGTTGCAGATGCATCCGGAAGATTGAAAGTGTGCGTGGTTCCCGAACTGCTGATATTGAAATTGGTTCCCGAAGTACCTGTTGCAAAAGTCTGGTTCGAGGAGAATGCCAGACCGTTTAAAGTACGGGTTGCAGGCACATAGGCATTGAGCAATCCTGCAACGCTGTCTATTCCTTTCTGCCTCCATGCGCGGGTGGAGATCAGGGCAGTGTCAATCGAATGTGTACCGGTGGAAGTGATGGTTCCTCCGCTGATACCATAACCCCCTGCTACACTGGTTACGGTACCCACGTTCCAGGTGCGGTTTGCGCTGAGATCGTAAGACGTACCGTTGATAGTAAGCGTTCTTGAAGCAGGTATATAGCTGCTGAACAAACCAGCGATACTGTCTATTCCTTTCTGCCTCCAGGCGCGTGTGGAGATTGCGCTGGTGTCAACAGCAAGTGTGCCGGAAGACGTGATCGTTCCTCCGTTCAGTCCATAACCACCGGCTATGCTGGTCACTGTACCCACATTCCAGGTACGGTTCGCGGTAAGGTCGTATGAAGTCCCGTTGATCGTCATTGTTCTGCCTGACGGAATTCCTTCAGCCAGTATTACCCTGCCGGTGTTGTCCACACTGAGAAACCGGTCGGTTGTAGCCCCGGGTGTGGTGGCAGAAGTAATACCGAGATAAAGATTGGATCCGTTTGAACTTGCGCCCGTAACCGTGGTGGTGGATGAACTGGTAAGTCCGTCGGCAAATGTTTTCAACCCGCCGAAAGACTGGCTGCCGGTAGTCACCACGCCTCTTGTATCAGCTGCAGCATCGGGTACGTTCAGGGTAACCACACCGGTACTGCTGTTCAGTGCCAGGTTGAGGTCCTTCGACGCACCCGCTGCGGTGCCCAGCTGAAACTCGATCAGAGAACCGGAAGCCGTAGTACTTCCAACTTTTGTAGTGGTTAGCATAGATGTCCAGTATCCGTTACGGCGGATCATCACCTCCGCGGTTGGCGTGTGAAATATCAGCACGCCGTCTGGCGGATTGAGTGCGTCAATCCCCGTTGCGTTTGTGGTGTCTGAAATCCGTGGAAGCCAGACCCCCTGCCTGCCGTTTGAACCCTGCAAATCCAGGATCACTGACTTCTGAACGCTTGTTGGCTGGTCACCCAGTTTAAGTTGTGCATGAGCTTTGTCAACAAGTAACAAAAGGATGAAGGACTGCAGGAGGACGTAAATGTTTTTCATAAATCCCCCCTTTAACTTGAGCCGGTCACAATGAAACAGGGAATAGTCCCTGTTTCATTTACTTGATGACATACCACTTGGTACCATCTGTCTGCAGTTTCACGACTGTCCAGTCGTTGTAGATGCTCATAGATGTACCGTCTTCAATAGTACCACTGATGATAACGTCGTTCGTTAAACCACCTGCGATCTTCTTGACGATGTAAGTACGTCCGCTGATGCCGGCACTCGGCGCGGGAAGGGTAACCGTTACGGCGGCGCCGGAGGCGTCTACCAGTACGGTATAATCGGTGTCACCCAAAGTTGTATTCGATGTAACGGTCCGGATGCTCAGTGACAAGCTACCGGAAACCTGGAGGGTAGAGTTAGCTGTTCCGGTAGTACCCACCAGCGCTGTGGCAGCGGCGGTAAGTGAATCCTGGAACGTTTTGTTACCACCGAAGGTCTGTGTTTCGATAGACACACCACCCGGGGTAGTAGCAGTTGCGGCATGCAGCACCAGGCTGTCAGCCAGCGCGCCGGTGATCCTTGAAAGACCGTTGGCGTTTGAAGTATTTTTAAATGCACCTACAAACCAGTTCTTGAAGGCGTCGGTTGCGATGGTTCTCCTTCGTACGTTTCCACCTGCGGCGGTATCGATCACGAGGATCTCGGTAAGATCGGTGCTGGTATTAAGGTTTGCAAACTGCACGGTATCGTTTACAAATAGTTTACCGGTGCTGGCAGAATCTGCCACGGTCAGGTCCTGGTTGACGGTGAGGTCCTTTGTTACAGTAGCATTTTCATTGATCTGAACGTCGCCGGTGGTACCGTCTATTACCAAACGTTCAAGATTGTTGGTGATGATCTTCAGCGATTGGGCATTCAGCGACCCCAGTACTTCGTTACCGGTGAGGTTATCCCCTTCCTTTGACCACTTTGCCAGTGATACAGAGTCAGTGGTCACACGCTGCCACATGCCTGATTTACGCATGTACAGGCCTTTACCGGTGGCGTTATTTGGAGTGAAATAGATCAGCATTCCGTCTGGCGGGTTCAGCGCGTTGATCGCAGCTGTATCGGTGAGACGCGGCAGCAGGAAACCCTGTTTGTCGCTCTCCAGTTCCAGGATGGATGATTTCTGAATCTGGGTAGGGTTGGTACCAACCTTCAGCTGGGCAAAAGAACGAGTTGCGCTGAAGGTCACAGCAAGGACAATAACTATCCTTGCAAGTTTAGTAAAAACTTTCATGGCTATTGGATTATGGGGTTCAACAATATTATTGCTTCAATAATGGGTTACGGCATTGAAACAATAACTACAATACGTCGATTGAAACGGCGACTACAGCCGATTATTATATCCTTTCTTACATTTTTTTCAAACTTGCAGGATACCACTGCATTAGAATTTTGCGCTCGTAAATCTACCATGTATAAACACTGTGAAATCACTGTACAAACCACGTTCTATTATCTAATTCTTTCATGTGATGATCTGTAGCGTAATATTCATCACATTCATTATATGAGTCGGCGCATACTCTCTCACTGCGCAGGTGCTGAACTGTCGCAAACTATCGTGGTAAACCAAAGCCAGAAAACGTTTCTGCGCGAACCGGGAATTTTGGTGGTTGAACGGGTGAAAGGTTTACACCACGCTGGCTGTATCTGCGTAAAGAAAGGGTTACCTGGGTTTTGTCCCGAGGAACGGATCTGCTTCACCAACTGAGGAATTCTAAACTCCATCTCATCAATCAAACGATCCCTGGTTTTAGCCAACTAAATAAAGAGTCCGCCGGAAGGAATTCCATCACAACTTAGAACGTATAGTACAGGATAAGCCCGGCCGCTATCAGCGTATAAATCCCCCACATCATCCAGGTTCTTTTAGTGGGAGGTTGAATTTTATAAAACCTGTAAAGCAGGAAGCCGCCGATACCAATGAGCCCGGTGAAATAAAGCACCGTTTGAATATTATTGCCGAAGTCTATCTTCCTGTGAAT
>DASVBM010000068.1:0-7783 GCA_036375835.1 Chitinophagaceae bacterium
CCTTGTTTCCTAAGCTTTTTTTTCAGGCTGATGTAGTAGTGATGTAGTATTGATCATCTTTTTTGAGAAATGCCACGATTACTTTTACAAGCCTCCCTTTGCCGGGGGGCTACTCATCAAAAAAAGCTTGCATATGAAACAAAAATTTGTACTACTCCTGTGTGCCTGCCTCTTGCTGCAAACCTATACCGTGTTTGCACAGGGCTTTAAGGTAACGGGTAGGGTCAGCTCAAAATCAACTGGCGAACCGTTGGAAGCAGCCACCGTTACCCTGAAAGGCAGCAATACTGCTACCTTAACCGACAAGAATGGCGCATTCACCATCCAGGTACCCCAGGCCGGCGCGGTGCTGGTGATCTCTTATTCAGGAATGACCAGCCAGGAAGTAAAGGTAAACGGCCAGGACGCGGTCATTAATGTCGTACTGGCTGAGTCACAGGTTGACCTGAGTGAAGTAGTCGTGATCGGGTACGGGCAGCAGAAAAAAGCCCTGGTCACCGGCGCGATATCTTCGGTCAAAGCCGACCAGCTGGCAACAGTTTCAACCACCCGCGTAGACCAGGCGCTCCAGGGAAGGACTGCCGGCGTGCAGGTGATACCTACTTCCGGTCAGCCGGGTGCGGGACTCAACATTCGCATCAGGGGAGCCGGGTCGAACAGGCAGGCGAATCCGCTCTTTATAGTAGACGGAATCAAAGCAGGGGGTATAGAATCGCTGGATCCTTCAGAGATCGCTTCGATCGATATCCTGAAAGACGCCGCTTCCTCAGCCATCTATGGTTCTGAAGGTGCAAACGGCGTGATCATCATCACCACCAAAACGGGAAGAAGGAACACCTCTGATATCACTTACCAGGCACAGTTTGGCGTGCAGTCGGTGAAACCTGGGTTCATTAAAATGATGAACGCAAAGCAATATCAGCAATACCTGCAGGAAGCCGGTGTGGCCGGCGCTCCCACCCTTGCTGATATCGCGAACATAGGCGAAGGCACCAACTGGATGGACGAAGTGCTGCAGACCGCACCGCAGCAACACCACACACTCACCTTCAGCGGTGGCTCCGACAAATCAACCTACCTCATATCCGGAAACATATTTACCCAGGAGGGTGTTGTGGGCGGCGATAAGTCAAGGTTCAACAGGTACACCGTTCGTTTCAACAGCGACCATAAAATAAAACCCTGGTTGAACATCGGTAACCGGCTTGTGTATTCAAACCACCGCAGAAAGGCGATTTCCGAGAATAACGAATTCGGCTCTATTCTCGGCAGCGCGCTTGTAATGGATCCCACCACCCCGGTCATCTACCCGAAAGGTTCTGCACTCCCCGCCCATGCGCAGGCCGCTGTGAACGCGGGATACCCGCTGAGAACGGATGGCAGCGGCAACCTCTATGGACTTTCCAATTACCTGAAAGGGGAATATGGAAACCCCGTAGCGCGGATCGATATGGCCAAAGGCGAGAACGTACAGAATAAGATCATCGGAAATATTTTCGCAGAGATCGAGCCATTCAGGGGCTTTAAATTCACTTCCCGCTTTGGTATTGATGCGGCATTCCAGCGCGGCCACGGCTGGACGCCGACTTTCTGGTTCTCTTCCGAAAGCCTGAACACGATTGCCAACGGTTATGATTACAGCGATACCTGGTTCACCTGGCTGCTCGAAAATTTTGCGAGCTACCAGCGCAGCTTCGGGAATCACAACTTTACCCTGCTGGGTGGCGCATCGGCTCAGAAATACAACGAGTATCACGTAGGAGGAAGCTACTCCGGCTTATTCAAAGAGGAAGATAAATTCTCTTATGCCGATTATGTTCCGGATGCAACAGACCGCATCGGGAGTATAGAAAGAACGCAAACAATGGCTTCTTTCTATGGCCGTCTCACCTATGACTTTAAAAACAAATACCTGTTCAACGCCACGCTGCGCACAGACGGAAGCTCCAAATTCGCTTCGGGCTACCAGTGGGGCACTTTCCCTTCCGTATCCTTTGGCTGGGTCGCATCCCAGGAGAATTTCTATCCTGCCGGCCTCGCAAAAAAAATGAGTTATGCAAAACTGCGCGCCAGCTGGGGACAGAACGGCAGTATGGCTCCTGCAGGCATGGGAGAATGGATGAACGCGGTAACCGGTGGACTGATCTACTGGGACGCGAACGGAACAATGATTACCGGCGCTGCTCCTAACCGCCTCGCCAACCCATCGCTGAGCTGGGAGACAAGCGAACAGTTCGATATCGGTGCCGATTTCAGGTTCTTCAATAACAGGGTTAGCTTAACTCTCGACTACTTCAAGAAAACCACAAAAGACCTGCTTACTCAGGGTGTGCCGCCCATATTCGCCGGTAATAACGCACCCACGGTTAACGCCGGGAACGTTGAAAACAAAGGCTTCGAAATTGAGCTGGGACTGAGAAACCAGCCAAAGCCAAGAGGGATCGGATATGAACTCTTCCTGAATTTCTCTACGCTTGACAATAAGATCACTTATCTCGATCCGAACTCACCGATCCTTTATGGTGCAGGTATCGGAACAGGATGGTCTGCTACTGCAATGCGGACAGGTTACCCGATCTGGTATTTCAACGGCTACAAAACAAATGGCATCTTCCAGACACAGGGAGAGATCGACGCATACATGACAAAAACAGGTATCACCGGCTATTCGCCGAAGCCGGGCGAACCGGTGGTGGTAGATGTTAATGGCGACAAACTCATTTCGCCGGCTGACATGACCTATATCGGCAGCCCGCACCCCGATTATATGTTTGGTGCAAGGTTGAATGTCAGCTTCCGGAATTTCGACCTCCTGGTGTTCGTACAGGGCCAGGCTGGAAATGAAATGCTGATGGGTTTTAACCGCACCGACCGCGGAACGGCCAACAAGCCTTATTTCTTCTATGCCAACCGCTGGACTGGTCCAGGTTCAACCAATAGCTGGTTTGCTTCCAATACCTCGAATCCTTATATCTACAACAGCGACCTGATGATCTTCGACGGTTCGTTTACAAGGGTTCGCCAGCTGCAACTAGGTTACACCATTCCGGGATCAGTGCTGAACAGGATAAAAGTGAAGCACGCGAGAATTTATATATCGCTGGACGACTTCTTCACTTTCACCAAATATCCCGGTGTTGACCCGGAAGGCGGCAGCAACGGCAGCAACAGTATCGGCATTGACAGGGGCGGTTATCCAATCCCGCGGAAAGCAATGGCCGGATTAACATTCACTTTCTAACCCGATTCAACATTAACATCATGAAAAATATATTCATAAAAACAACCATCGTCTGCATCTCGTTCCTGCTTCTCGGCAGCGGATGTAAAAAGTTCCTCGACCAGGAAGTGCCCGGTGCTTTTCCTGAACAGGATTTTTATAAGAGCGATCTCGACGTTACCCAGGCGGTAACCGGCGTGTACGACATGATGCAGGCCCACTATAACGGCAACTGGGCCAGTCTTTACATGATCAAAACACTCTTATCCGACGAAAGCAATGCAGGTGGCAGTGATGCCGGCGACCAGCCCGGTTACCAGACACTCGACAATTTCACTTTCGATGCAACCAATGATAAAATAAGAGATGCATGGAGAATGTGCTACTTCACTATCTACCGTGCAAACAAAGTGGTCAACAGGTCCGATCCCGGCAGTGCGCTGCGACAGCGACTGATCGCTGAAGCCAAAGTGCTGAGGGCTTATAACTACCTCGAACTGGTTTCATTATGGGGTGATGTGCCGCTGGTAGTGAATGACATTGCGCCGGCACAATATACTTCTACCGGAAGGGCGCCAAAAGCGGAAGTATATACACAGATCATCAAAGACCTGGAGGACGCCATTGCTGTACTTCCCGACAAATCCGGTTATTCCTCCGCGGATAAGTTCAGGGTTTCGAAAGGAACCGCGCTGGCCTTGCTGGGCAAAACTTATCTCTATATGGAACAGTGGAATAAAGCGGTAACTCAATTTGAAAGCGTGATCACTTCCAACCAGTTCTCACTGGCTCCTTCTATAGGCGCTGCCTTCTCTAAGAACTTTGAGTTCGGCCAGGAGTCGCTTTTCGAAATAAATTACTCCACCACCAGGTCTTACGACTGGGGTAACTTCCCATGGGACTGGCAGCCGGAGAGTAATATTCACATCCAGCTGATGGGACCAAGAGCGGATTACTACACCAAAGCGCCTGCAGATTCTTTGCTGGCAGGATGGGGCTTTATTCTTCCGAAACAAAAACTATGGGACGCATACGTTGCAGCAGGCGATGTTACACGGAGAAGGCAAACTGTGATGTCCGTTGCTGAACTCCAGGCTGCAGGTGGCAACTGGAGCAATCCAACCGCTTATGATTACGAAGGTTTCTTCCAGCGGAAGTATGGATCATTCCAGACCCAGGCGGGCGGACCCGTTACCGAACTGAACTACGGAACCAAC
This sequence comes from Chitinophagaceae bacterium, assembly GCA_036375835.1. Taxonomy (GTDB): domain Bacteria; phylum Bacteroidota; class Bacteroidia; order Chitinophagales; family Chitinophagaceae; genus JAEZDC01. Next base: position 4,438 of record DASVBM010000068.1, read on the forward strand.
TGGCGCCAGCTTCGTTACGCAGACGTACTGCTGATGGCGGCCGAAGCCAATTACCGGGCAGGTGACGAACCAAAAGCAAGAGGATATGTCAACCTGGTCCGTGGAAGATCGGGTCTTGCGCCAATCAGCACTTCCGGCACCGCACTGTTCAACGATATAGTGCGTGAACGTCAGCTTGAACTGGCTTTCGAAGGATTCCGTTTCCAGGATCTCGTACGCTGGAATCTGGCTTCCACTGAACTGGGACCGCTTGGCTTCACCGCCAAACACAACCTGCTGCCCATCCCCGATTACGATGTGAAAACCGGTCAGCTTAAACAAAACACCGGCTATTGATCATTTAAAAAACTTTCAACAAAGAAGCGTTTATGAAACAAATGATAAATCTCCGAACCTGCCTCCTGGCATTATTGTCGGTAACAATATTTTCATCCTGTAAATATGATGTGGCCGACCTTGTTCCGGAACCCAAAGCCTCATTCACTGTTACACCTGTCAGTGGACAGGTAAACAGGTACGCGCTCGCCAGCACTTCCACCAACAGCTTCCGGTACGACTGGGACAAAGGCACCGGCTCGTACACGCAGGGCAAACAGCTCGACACTGTGTATTTCCCCGATAAGGGAACTTACAAAGTGCGTCTTCTGGTTTATGGACAGAGTGGCATGGATACTACTTCACAGACAGTTACCGTTGCTAACGATGATCCCGCAGCACTTACACCGTTCAAACTGCTGACCGGGAACAGCGTGCGGACATGGAAACTGGCGCCTGAACCCGGAGCATTGTGGATCGGCCCGAGCGATTACAGCGCAACCTGGTGGGCAAACAACGCTGCAGACGTTACGGCGCGCGGTTGCCTGTTCAACGACGAATATATTTTCAGCAAGGCCGGCAATGTTTTCGCTTATGACAACAAAGGCGATTTCTATGTAGACGAGGAAGGTGGCAACCCGCATCCTGCCGGCATGCCACCGGTTGGCTGTTATGCACCCACTGCCATACCCGCCGCTTTCCAGGCCTGGGCAAACAGTGGAAGTTTCACTTTCCAGGTGATCGATAATAATAAAATCGAAGTGACCGGAACCGGTGCGCACCTCGGATTGTATAAAGCAGCCACGCCGCCGATGAACGCAGCGCCTGTGCCCCAGCCTTCGGTAACCTACCAGATCGTATCCATCAACGCAACACGAATGGTACTGAAACTGGATTATGGATGGGGTACCTGGCAGTTCACGTTCGTATCTATTTAGTCAGATGAATTAAAGAATTATGAGAATGACAAGTATATATATTCTTATCATGGCGCTGCTGTCGGCAGCATGCTCCAAGAAATCAACGGGCGGTGGCGGTTTGTATAACCCCGAGCCGCCGACAGACAAGAACTGGAAGTTTGAGACAAATCCCGTCTGGGCAGATGAATTCGATTATACCGGCGTCCCGAACGCAGCAAAATGGAATTACGATATCGGTGGCGACGGCTGGGGTAATAATGAGCTGGAATATTACACCAATGCACTCAGCAACGCGAAGGTGGAGAACGGTAAACTCATCATCACTGCCATCAAAGAGCCGGTGAACGGCAGGAATTACAGCTCCGCGAGACTGGTTTCGAAAAATAAAGGGGATTTCCTCTACGGAAGGATTGAAGTGAACGCGAAGCTTCCCGATGGCAGGGGAACCTGGCCGGCAATATGGATGTTACCGACAGACTGGACTTACGGCAGCTGGCCGAAATCAGGCGAGATCGACATCATGGAGCACGTAGGATATGATCCCAACAAAGTTCATTTCACCGTGCATACTGAAGCCTACAATCATAGTATCGGTACGCAGAAAGGAACAAGCCAGGTGATTCCCACAGCAACTTCAGCTTTCCATAAATACAGGCTCGACTGGACACCCTACGCATTGAGGGGATACTTCGACGATACGCTGGTCTACACCTTTGTGAACGAGGGAAAGGGATCCGCAGCATGGCCATTCGACAAGCGCTTCCACCTCTTGATGAATCTCGCCATCGGCGGAAACTGGGGTGGCGCACAGGGTGTTGATGACGCCATATTCCCCCGGTCAATGGAGATCGATTATGTAAGGGTGTACAAGATGATAGAATAACGTTTTCGCATTTTCAGCATTTAATCTGGCAAGCAGTCAAGGGGTGCCGCACCAGGTTTCAACCTGGTGCTCCTCACCCTTTTTATGCTATTCCAACGCCAGTTAATAACGAACGCAGATGAAACAGAAATTAATCAGAACGATTAGCAGTTTCTCTCTTTGCCTTTTACTCATCGGCAGCTATGCGCAGAGTGGAGACACATTGAAAAAGATCAACGCGCTCATCAGCCAGATGACACTGGAAGAGAAAGTGAATATGATCCACGCCTCCTCTTCTTTCACTTCAGGTGGTGTAAAACGGTTAAACATTCCCGAGCTGACAACCTCCGACGGGCCGCACGGGGTGAGACCGGAACATGGGAGAGACTGGAACCTGGATAACGACAAACCAGATTCAGGAACCTACCTGCCTGTCGGAGTTTGCCTTGCCGCCACCTGGAATCCCGAACTCGGCTATGCATATGGCTCGGTGCTCGGCAGCGAAGCAAATTTCCGCGGTAAAGACGTGATCCTGGGTCCCGGTGTAAACATCATCCGTTCTCCTTTGAACGGAAGAAACTTCGAATACCTGAGCGAAGATCCATACCTGGCATCGCGGATGGTGGTAGGAAATATCAGGGGCATACAGGACCAGGGCATTTCAGCCTGTGTAAAACACTACGCAGGCAATAACCAGGAGACAAACCGCTTCACCGTAGACGTACACATGAGTGAACGTGCCCTGCGCGAGATCTACCTGCCCGCATTCAGAGCCGCGGTTCAGGAAGCCGGCGTGAATACGATCATGGGGTCTTACAACAAATTCAGAGGACAGTGGGCCTCGGAAAATCATTACCTGCTCACGCATATACTCCGGAACGAATGGGGCTTCAAAGGCATCGCTATGAGCGACTGGGACGCGGTGCACCATACCCTTCAGGCACTCTGGAATGGTATGGACCTGGAGATGGGAACCGACCTGCACATGTTACCAAACCCTGATTACCGGAAGTTCTGGATGGGAGACACCGTCGTATCACTGGTACGCAGTGGCAGATTTCCCGAATACCTGCTGGATGAGAAACTCAGGCACATCCTGTATGTAATGTACAAAACGAAAATGCTGGATGGCAACCGGAAGAAAGGAGAATATAATACCCCCGCCCATCAACAGGCTGCTGCCCGGGTAGCCGAAGAGGGCATCGTACTGCTGAAGAACAGCAGGAATATACTTCCACTTGATCGGGAT
>DASVBM010000502.1:0-11006 GCA_036375835.1 Chitinophagaceae bacterium
ATCCCGAATTACCTGCTTAAATACTCAGAAAAAATCTCCATTGCGATCATAGTATATCGAGTCGTATTGTATCCGGATTGCCGCTGTTCCTTTGGCCAAAAACTTCACAGCTGCCATTTATCAAAACCAGTAATAGAAAACAAATGACTGCCAGGAATTTTACTTTTTTTTCCATAGTTCTTTGAAGCACGGAGGTAGAATCTTTACAGGCGGGAACCGGGTTTGGGTTCACTGGAATTGTTGCGATCTCTTTAGAAAAACTTACCGGAAGTTTCAAACAAATCTTCATATTTCAAAATTTATCTAACCCGGTCACTCGCCGTCACTTGTAAGTCAGACCTCAGAAATCACGCCTTCACCCTTCGCCTTTACTTTGTATCGGTCACCCGCTGACTCTACTGACTTTTTTCCCAACGTCTAACGCCGAACGCCTGTCCCTCCGGACTCCAGCCTCCTGCCTCCAGCCTGACACTCCCCATCATCTTCCCACGATCATCCCACCATCACCCCACCATCATCCCAGGGTCAGCCGTACATCACCCCAGTATCACCCATATACCAGCCTGATATCAGCCCTCCATACAGCGTGAATCCGGACGAAATACCGTCCGCGCGCCTTTCTTTCACGGCTGGCTGCCGGCTTCCGCCTCCCGTCCGGATAGTCTCATTGCCAGCTTTAAAAGCCAGTATTTCTTCAATTATTTAAAAAAATTTGTTTGGAAACCAGCAAATTATTATTATATTACAATTAAAACACTTATATGGCTAAACAGGCGGGCGAATTGCTGGTCACTGGCTCATACGCAGGAATCTGCTTCTACGAGTCAGATGGGCAGTTCCTTGCCCGTAGCGAAAGCCGCCTGGCCGGTACCAATACCTCGAAAGACCCCCGGTTCCACCGTTCCATGCACAACGCGGCCATCCTGGGTAAAGCAAGCCATGTCTCCGCTAAGGCATACAAGCTGCTGCCCATTCATCAGCAAACCGTCGAAGCAAAAAATGAACTGCTGCGCATCGCCATGAAGATGCTCGCCGGCGGAGCCACCGAGTCGGAAGTACTGTCAGCGCTGCAACAGCCCTTAGACCCTGCCGCCCTTGAAGCTGCACGGCTGCCCAAAGCGCTGAAGCCAGCCAAAAAACGTAAGCGGAAATCGGTTATCGTTAGCGATAACGCCTTCGGTGTCGACACGCAAAAACGCGGCCTGCACAAACTCTCGTTTCGTAAACTGGTGGAAGCGGATTTTTGCCCGGACAAACTGCTGGAACAATTCCCTGAAAAACCGGGTCGCATTACCCGCAGGCAGGTGAAGACAGACCCGCGCTTCGCCAACACCCGGAAAGAAAACGACGTCTTCCGCAACGCATCAGTCATCGGTACTGCCATATACCTGCAGATCAAAGCATCAGGAAAACCAACGCGCTCCGGCCTCAAGGGCAACCCGCTGCGCTACCACTTATCCGAACAGGCTAAACAAATGTTGCGGCAGGGCCTCAACTGTGAAGCGGTAAAAACAAGACTCACGCAACGCTACCTCGCGCCGCCTCAACAACAAGCCATTGCGGTGCCGGCGGCATCTGAACACAAAAAAGCGATTTCCAAAACTGCTGTTGACTTAACATACCACCCGGATAAACTCGTTACTTTATTCTCCCCTATTCAAGGAAATGCGCTACGCCGTGGCTTTTCTGCCCGGCGCGCAAGGTCACCTGCTAGAGACTCGCCAATTCTGATATCAAATCATCAGGATCTGCGTTCCTCCCGAACACGGCATTTAGTCAGTTCAACCTCCAGATCTCCCAGTTCAACGCCGTTGCAAAGCTCACCCACGCGATGTATGGTGCGAGCAACCATGCTGCCGTAACGGAAATTTTCCGGAAGCTGAAAATAGTCAGCGCGAGCGTTAACCACAGCAATACGATGTCTATAAACGCAAAGCCGATAAAATGCCAGTTGAAAAAGAGTACACTCCAGAGGAAGTTGAACATCAGCTGGGCAAGGAAAAAAGTAATCGCCATATTCCTTTCGCGGCTGAGCGGTGTTCTCCAGACGCGGTAAAGCGATATTCCCATCAGGATATACAAAACCGTCCATACCGGTGCAAATACCGCGGAAGGCGGTTGCCAGGAGGGTTTATCCAACGAACGGAACCAATCACCGGAAGCTTCACCCGAGGTGAGCATTCCGGCCAGCGTGCCCACGCCTACGGTGAGCAATAACGAGAGAACCAGTTTTTTCATTCTCTAACTTACGAAATAAATAAAGCCCCGCGTTTCCGCGGGGCTTCGGTCTTTTAAAAGCGTCTATTGATTCTTTTTCTTCTTGTTATCGAGTATGGCACCTACACCGTAACCGCCGGCTGCACCTACCACGCCACCAATGATCGCACCTTTACCTTTCTTTTCAGAAACTGCTGCACCGGTAGCCGCACCTACCACACCACCGATCACCGCGCCCTTGGCCTTGTTACTCCATCCTGGCCTGTCGTGCGCGTCTCTTGAACCGGAGCTGCCCGGCTCACTGTATGAACGGTATACCGTGGTTCTTGATGAACTGCTGTTTCTTGCCGCAGCGGCACGCCTTTGTTCAGCGGCGATCTTTGCCTCTGCTTCTTTCTCGGCAGCAACGGCCTTCATCGAGTCAATGGTGTATTGTTTGGCCTGCTGGATCGCAGCTTCTTTCTCGCTGGCGGAGTTACTGCAGGCTGCCATAAACGATGTAATCGCTATTGCGGCAAATACCTTTTTCATGTTCTTTTTTTTGGTTCTGTGTACTATCAAAAAGACCATGCCAGTCGCGGCCTAACTACTGTTAATTGATAATCAGCTTACTGCCGCCAGCCATCCCGGAGGGCATGTAGCAGCTGTATATTTTTTTTCGCAGATGCAATGCATTGAATTACCAATTCTTTGACGGTTCCGTTCCATTTAATCAATGAAATTTATAGTCTAACGATCAAATTACCCTGTATGAAGCGGCTGGCCCGGATGTTTTCTCTGACGAATATTCTGCTTTTCATTGTTTCTGCTATCACGGCTGTTCTTTTGTTCATCATAATATATAACCAATTGCCGGCGTTTGGCTGGTCGTTCCAATGGGAGCGGACCCTTATCCTCGCCGGTATGTTGGTTGCGGTTTTCTTTCTTGCAAAAAAGCTGAAATGGATATTCATGCTCCTGCTGGTTTCGGTCAGCGGCTGGCTGGGATATGAGTTTTATTACGGCCGCCAGGACCTGCTGGCTTTTTATAACCAGAGCCGCAACATCTTCAATGACATGGCCGGTTATAAGGATAAAAGCAGCTTTGTATATACCAGCTACACCGTGTTTTACCGCGACCGGCAGCTGGTGGACGCTATCGACTATCAAAACAGCGCGGTACGGAACTTCGCCGTGGAGGCCGCCAACGGGTTCTTTAAAAAACAGCAGCGGTCCAGAACAGATTATGACCGGGTGCTGGTCCAGAGTTTTGCCGTTTTCAGGAAGATCAACAGCAACTGGAATTACGTGAGCGACCCGGATAACGAGGAGTATTTCGCGAAAGCGAGTGAGAGCACGCGGCTGCTGGCCGGTGATTGTGATGACTATTCTGTTCTGATGGCGGCGGCCATCAAGTCGATCGGGGGAAAGGTTCGGCTGACATTTATCAAAGGACATATCTATCCCGAATTGCTGGTAGGCAGGGAATCCGATCTTCCGAAGGTTGCTGAACTGATAACCGGAAAGCTTTTCCCGAAGGAAACAAAGAATAAACCGCTGAATTATTACAAAGACAGCAAGGGAAACGTCTGGATCAATCTTGATTACACGGCAAACTATCCCGGCGGATCGTATATGGGAAATGACGTAGTCGAATACATCTATCCCTGACCTGAAAAACAGATTAAAAAAAGAGTGCTGAACGAATGGGCGGCACTTTTTTTTTGTTCATATATATCGATGGTTTAATCGGTCCCGGCTATTTTTTTCCTAAATGGAACATTTAATGTTATTGCTTTCTAAACATTCTGAAACTGCACCCGGCTGGCATCATTATTTCAATTAGGGGTAGCAAATCCAAGTAAGATTATTCACAACCTAAATGAAAGTACTATGAAAAAGATTTTACCTGCATTAGGAATAGTTGCTGTTTTCGCAGCATGCAACACAAAAAATTCTGCTGCGGAGCAGGAGCTGGCTATTCTGAAAGCAAAACAGGCAACGATCGATTCAATGAATATCGTTGTAGAAGAAAGAGAAGCAAAAGCTGAAGAGAAAGCGGTTTCTTATGCAGCTGCGGTTCGTAAATCAACTCCTGCCAGGAGAACGACCACAGCAAGGAGGCCTGTTCAATACGCATCTTACAGTGAGCCTGCTGTGTTGCCAACCGCAACCCCTGCTCCCGAAAAGAAAAAGGGATGGAGCAATAAGGCCAAAGGTGCTGTGATCGGAGGCGTAGTTGGTGCCGGTGCCGGTGCGGTTATCGCTAAGGATAAAAAAGCCCAGGGCGCCATTATCGGTGGTGTGGTTGGAGCTGCAGCCGGTTATGGAGTAGGTGCGATACTTGACAAGAAAAGTGGAAGATAAAAGATAAATGGTCTGAGGTAAACCGGGTCCTGCATTTTGCAGGACCTTTTTTTTGGTTTCCCGGTTCCGCTGCCCTGAATGCAGCATTTCCTAATCCTGGTCATATTTTCCGGAAATATATCCCTTGAATTTTGCGGCAATTCTATTTGCCATGCAAGCGAACGCTGAATTACTTGCCCCCGCCGGGAGCTATGAATCTTTACGGGCTGCCATCCAGGGTGGTGCAAACGCGGTATACTTTGGAGTGGAGCAACTGAATATGCGCGCCCGGGCTACCATGAATTTCACCATTGAAGACCTGGAGCAGATCGTTGCTATATGCCGTGCAGCGGGAGTACGCACTTATCTTACCTTAAACACGATTATCTACGACCACGACATCACCCTGATGAATACGGTGGTGCGGAAGGCTAAGGAGGCAGGGGTGGATGCGGTGATCGCGTCTGATCTGGCGGTCATTCAATCTGCTGCCGAAGCGGGGATGCCGGTACATATATCCACGCAGCTCAACGTTACCAATATTGCAGCGGTGCAGTTTTACGCGCGCTTCGCAGATGTGATGGTTTTATCGCGGGAGCTAAGCCTGCGCCAGGTGAAACAGATCTGTGATGCGATTCGCAGGCAGCAGATCAAAGGCCCTTCCGGAGCGCTGGTTAAAATAGAAGTCTTCGCGCATGGCGCCTTGTGCATGGCGGTTTCCGGTAAATGTTACCTGAGCCTGCATACGCAGAACGCCTCTGCCAACCGTGGTGCCTGTGTGCAGAATTGCCGTCGGCGATATAAAGTGGTAGACCTTGAAGAAGGGCATGAACTGGAGATCGACAATGAATATATCATGTCGCCTAAAGACCTCTGCACGATCGACTTCCTGGACGAACTGCTCGGCACCGGGGTTGCCGTGCTGAAGATCGAAGGCCGGGGTAAGAGCGCCGATTACGTAAAGACCGTAACCCGTTGCTACCGCGAGGCGATAGACTGTTATTACCGCGGAGATTACGCTGACGATAAAGTGCAGGGATGGATCAGCAGGATGGAGGAAGTATATAACCGCGGCTTCTGGGGTGGTTATTACCTCGGTAAGGAACTGGGCGAATGGACCGACGCGGCCGGATCAAAGGCTACGCTGAAGAAGATATATATCGGTAAGGGAAGCCATTACTACCCGAAAAAGAAGATCGCCGAATTTTCCATCGAAGCCTATAGTTTAAAAAAGGGTGACAGGATACTGGTGATCGGTCCGCAGACCGGTGTACAGGAAACAATTGTGGAGTCTCTGCACGTGAATGAAGAAGGAGAAAAAGATATCGCGGTGAAAGGAGATGTCTGTGCCTTCCCTTTCAGCCAGCCGGTGAAGACCTCCGATAAATTATATAAACTGGTGGCCGCAGATGAAGAAGAGAAATAGCACGATCACGATTACCCACCAGCGGGAAAAATGCATCGGCTGCAATTACTGCGTGGAATACGCGCCGTTTCGCTGGGCGATGAGCCGCATCGACGGAAAGAGCATACTGCTGGACGGGCTGGCTAAGAAAGGTTTCTGGTCTGTGAAAATATCCGAGGATGAAAGGGAAGCAAACCTGCGTGCCGCGAAGGCCTGCCCCGTTAAGATCATCAAAGTCAGCTGACCACTTCCCAGTCAGCTACCGGTCCCGGCACTACCCTGAACATGGGGTGGCAACTAAACCGTTTTCTTGCAGCTAATGCTGAATACTTCTGCGCATCCCTGGCCTTCAGTTTGGCAAGCAGGTGATCCAGTTCATAGCGCAACTGCCCCCGCGTAACGGTCAGTTCGGTTTTTTTACACAGGAGATTCACTTTATTGCTGTCGAACTGGTATCCCCGCTTTTTCGCTTCCTCCAGGATAAACGAAAGGTAGTAGTCTATGGCATCTACAGGCTGCGGAGCCGCATAAAAACGGTTTAGCTGCGGGTGACGCGTATAACCTTTGGTCTTTCCCAGTAATACGTGTTTGGCAAGCAGCGTTTCTCTCCATAAAGCTACCAGGCCTTTGGTGTCGAGATAGGAGGGGTGTAAGGACCAGATGCGCATAGCGTGTCCTGCAAAGAAAAACGTTAGCAGGATCAGCCGCGCAGAAACTTTGTTAACAGGAACTGAAGATTAATTCATTTCTATTTCGTCCAGGAACATCCATGCAGGCTTGCCCGCGCCCTGCCTGCCTTCCGGTATGCTCATCAATGGTACCAGCCTGATCGTTACGGCGGTGACCATCTTTGGCTCGAAACTGAACCTGAGGTGGCGGTCTTCGCCCCAGCCTTCGGCGGGTTGTTCGAATTCCATTGCATTCATCGTTTCGTTGCTGCTGTCTGCATAGTTGAATACAAATTCAATTTTCTGCGGGAGATATATCCAGCTGGGTTCCTGCTTCCAGGTATGGAGCACGATTTCGGTAATCATCTCCGGCTTGCCGAAGGCGATAGTGATCTCTGCCGGCTTACCATCCCATCCCAGCCATTCGGTTGAATTGAACTTATCTGCGGTAACGCCGTTCACCAGCCCGGCCAGGCCGCTATTGCCCGGGTAAGCGGGGGAGGGGGCAACGCTGGCGGAAATGTTTTTACCGGTTGCTTTATTAAACCGCAGCACACGCGTAAACCGTTTCGAGAATACTTTCGAATATTTTTCACCGGGTATCCTGTCACCCAGAAAGTATTCCATTACCAGGCTGTCTGCGGGTTCAAGCCGGATCTTACTTCCCGGTGACCAGGCTGTATACTGATCGTTGCCCGCAGCGGTCTCCGGGTATTTCTGCCTGAACCATACCGCGGCATTTTTCAATCGTGGCGTTTTAAACTTCCAGGCCAGGCCTTCATTATCGGTTACAATAGAATCTATCACATCATAGAAAGCCCTGCTGTAGTTTACACCCCAGAGGTTGTAGCGTTCAAACTGTTTTACCAGCCGGTCTTCGAAACCTGCAGAATCCCTCAGGTCTTTTGCGGACCACAGCACTTCGCTCATCGCGGCTATCCTCGGGAATAACTGGTACTCTACCTTACGCGGGTTGCCGATGTACTCCGTCCAGACGTTTGCCTGGGCGCCCAGTACATGTTTCGCCTGATCATTATCCAGCGCTGCGGGTAAGGGTTCATAACCGTAAACTTCTTCGAGCGGAGTATAGCCGCCAATGGTAACAGAGTCTTCGTTCCTGCTCTGGGCATGATCGAAATAACACCAGTTACCGGGAGTCATGATCACATCATGTTCCAGCTTAGCTGCTTCAATGCCTCCTTTTTCGCCCTGCCAGCTCATTACGGTGGCATCCGGCGCCAGTCCTCCTTCCAGAATCTCGTCCCAGCCAATAATGCGGCGTCCTTTGCTGTTCAGGTATTTTTCCATCCGCTGGGTGAAATAGCTCTGAAGCTGGTGCTCGTCTTTCAGTCCGAGTGCCTTTATACGTTGCTGGCATTCCGGGCAACGCTTCCAGTGCGTTTTAGGCGCTTCGTCGCCGCCGATGTGTATATATTTCGAAGGGAATAAAGCGATCACCTCATCGAGCACGCCCTCCAGGAAACGGAAGGTGGTTTCTTTTCCTGCGCAGAAGATATCATCGAATACTCCCCAGGCCTGCTGTACCTGTTTTCCTTTCGTCGGCCCTGCCCAGGCTGTACCTCTTGCAATCTTCGTGTCTTCGGCAGGGAAACAGCTCAGTTCAGGGTAGGCGGCAATCGCTGCTGAGGCATGGCCGGGCATTTCGATTTCCGGGATCACCGTGATGAAACGATCCGCGGCATATTGAACCACATCGCGTATCTCCTCCTGCGTATAGTAGCCGCCGTAGCGGGTGCTGTCGTTACCGGTACCGGGATAACGGCCGATGATGGTGCCATTCCGCCAGGCTGCTACGGTATTAAGCAGGGGGTATTTTCTGATTTCGATTCTCCAACCCTGGTCATCCGTAAGATGCCAGTGAAAAGTATTGAACTTGTGCAGCGCCAGGTAATCGATGTATTGCTTTACATATGAGACCGGGAAGAAATGCCGGCAGACATCCAGGTGGATCCCACGGTAACCGAATCGCGGCTGATCCCGGATCTCCATGGCGGGTATTTTCAGTGCGGTGGATTTTTCTTTCCCGGGCAGGGGCAGTAACTGGATCAGCGTTTGTACTCCATAAAACACTCCCGCGTCATTGTTTGCCGTTATGCGGATCAGTGCCGGGCTCACTGCAAGCTGGTAGCTTTCATGCTGGTCGTGATAGGCGGTATCGTTAAATGAAGACAGCAGAATATACTGTTGCAGGTCGCGCCGGGGACCGGTCACCTTCAAACTGAAGCCATAATATTTTTGAAGGTAGTCATTCAGGAAACCGGCAGAGCGCCGGTCTGCTTCGGAGGTAATCGCGATGACGGTGTGCTTATCGATTGTGAAACTTCCTTCCTGTTGCCTGATCGTTGCGGGTTGGGGTATAATGGATGGCTGTGCCCCGGCCATAAAACACGCGAACAGCAACGTCACTACGCATAATTTTTTCATACCTGAAAGCTACGGTTATAGTTGATTCCCTGACGGCTTTGCCGTTTTAATAGCTGAAATGTACGCAGGCCGGTAGGCTCACTTCACAGCGGGGCCTCCGGCCTGGGCATGATCACTGCCAGTCACCATAAACAACGAAGGCTGCCCAGAAGAACGGATGTGCATAAGCAGGATTCTGGCTCAGCGTGGCCTGTGCCTGCCGCAAAGCCTCGGCGCGGCCCATCGTTTTCAGGTTTGTATAATAATACTTCAGCAATTCTTTGGTTGCCTCGTCCGGCACCTGCCAGAGACCGCCGGCGGCTGCGCGCACCCTGTTGCTGAGGAATGCATTCAGTACCGAGATATCCCAGCCTTTGCCGAGATCTTTAGGGATGGCCATCTCGCAGGCAGACAGGAAGATCATATCGGTTTCTCCTTTGATCAGGCCGTTGATCTCAGACAAAGTAAGCTTGCCGTCATTGGAAGCATCGCCATTCATCAGCAGGTATGATTGCGCGAAATTGCCGTTGTCGAGGATGCCATGAGTGGCGAAGTGCAGGAAGCGGGCAGACTTCAAAGCGGTCTTCGCTCTTTCTTCCGTTGCCTGGTCTTCGAGGAACACCGTGGTTGTGGGATAGATGTCACGGATATTCACCACTTCCTCCGACGCGCCGGGAAGTGATTTGTCGGGGTTACCAAAAGCGACTACCGAAGTAGAGCTCATGTTCATGTGCTTCGTCTTCCGGAACACATCCATTTTGTTTGTGTAAAAAATGCAATAGTCTTCCAGGAGGAAACGGAAGTGGTTGTTATCGTCCATCTTGCCAAGGGTGGCGAAGGGGATCCTGCAGAGCGCCGCGTTGGGAATAATACAGACGTATCTCTTATCCTTCAGCTGGTCTTCCACCGGCGTGATCAGCAGGTCGTAAAGGGTAGCCGATAAATTCCTGAAATCTCCTTTGATGCCATCCTTCGATTTGATGGTGGCCCTGACCTGGATCGCACCGGTGCCCGTTGCATTTTCCGGGTTCTTTAAAATGCCAAGGAGTTGCAACGCCTGCTTATTGATGTCTTCCTTCAGTTCCACCACTTTAATCGCGGTTTCCCTGTTTGTAACTGTAAAAATGTAAAGCTGCTGGTCGTTCACCACGTAGAGCATTACGATAGTGCTGTCGGGTATATCATCGATATAGTTCCTGAATTCTTTGGGGTCTGTTTTGGCGAAATAGCTTTGCATCTCCGGGTACTTCTGCACCAGGTCGTCGATGAAATTAGCATAGTCTTCCTCGGCCACTTTACGCACGCTCTCGAGCGATGCAATAAGTTGAAGGTTGCGTTCCTTCTCCGGTTTCGCCCTTTCCTTTGCCAGCGCCTGTTCAATAGCAGATTGCTTTTGCAGCAGCTCGCTTCCTTTTTTCAAAGCCTCGCTTTTTTCTTTATCGGAGGTAACAATACCGGATTGCTCCAGCTTTTCCTTCATCGCCTGCGAGTTGCTCCTGTTTGCGTAGTACAGCGCGTCTTCGGTCTTCTGCAGTTTCACCAGGCTTGCAACCAGTTTATTGTAGAGGTCGATCTTCCTTTCGTCGGCTGCGTAGATCTTTTTTGCCTCGGCGCCACCGAAGAGCCGGGAAGCAACGGATTCCACCAGTTCAACTGCATCCTTGAGCACCAAACTGGCCGAGTCGAAGTTGCCCCGGTTATAATAGGCGAGTCCCAGCTCGTACAAAGCTTCCCATGACAGGCTTCCTGTTTTCTCAGAATAGTCATAAGCCTGGCGGAAATGCTGCACGCTGCCGTTGAAATCGTTCAGTTTGCCCAGCAGCTTTCCATAAGCGATATGATAGATGATGATCTTATTGGCTTCTTTCAGCCGGAAGGTCGCATCCTTTACAATTTCCAGGTAACGCTTCGCTTCCTCCGGTTTATCCTGGTCCAGTGCGATCCTCGCCAGTACAATACCCGAGCCG
>DASVBM010000249.1:0-3387 GCA_036375835.1 Chitinophagaceae bacterium
TCGGGGCACGCCCTTCCGCCACATCGGTGGAAGATATTCGAAACACGATGGCGGGACAGCTGCGCAATAACGCTTTTGGCGCTATGATGGCGCTGAAAAAAGCGGCGAAGATTAAAGACTACCGCTTCGATTTCTATTAATAGCCTTGAAAATGAGTTTACCTGAAGATCCCGCCGAAAGCGGGATCTTTTATTTTATTGGATTTCCGCTGTTTCGATACCGGAAAAATTTTGTACCTGAAAATGTTATCATTTCAGCGCTGCGCCTGCCGATCTGGAATCTTAGCTAATTTTACAATCATGGAAACCATCGTCAACAAGGTATCGGAGAGTGGCATTATCACCCTGGATCTTGAGCAGTTTTACCCGAAGGAACCGGTAGCGGTATTCGATCTGAAGGAACATCTGTTCATGGGACTGATCCTGAAAGAAAAGGATTTCCGGGCGACTTTGCAATCCCTGGACTGGGAGCAGTATCGCGAGATGAATGTAGCGGTTACCTGTTCGGCAGACGCGATCATACCCGTCTGGGCCTATATGCTGGTTGCTGCATACCTGCAACCCGTGGCGCGAAATATTGTTTTCGGAGACGAGGCCACGTTAATCCAGACGCTGCTGCTGCGCAACCTTTCGGCAGTCGATCCGGCCGAATACACCGATAAGCGTGTGGTGGTAAAGGGTTGCGGTGAGATCAGGATTCCCGAGGCTGTTTACATGGAAATAACGGCGCGACTACGACCAGTGGCGAAAAGCATTATGTATGGGGAGCCTTGTAGTACGGTACCGATCTTTAAGAAGAAGTAAAATCCGGAAGTTATTGCACCCACCAGGAAAATAAAAACCACCCGGCTCTCACCAGGTGGTTTTTCGAATGTCGTTTTGCATAGGTAACAGCGTTGTTAAACCCTGCTGCGACCGCCGATAAGGCTCAGCAAAAACAACACAATAAAGATGAAGAAAATGATTTTAGCAATTGTTGCTGCTCCAGCCGCAATGCCCGTAAACCCAAATACCGCAGCGATTATAGCGATGATCAGGAATGTAACAGTCCAACGTAACATATTTAGTGTTTTATAGGTGAAACATCTTGTTTTCCGGAGGATAAATTTCAGAAAGCGTGCCAAGGTTCATGGGTCGAGCCTTCCAGCCGTCGGACCCGTGCCGATCCGGGAACAACTGTTGACGACCTTGCACACTGGTGATAATGGCTGGTGATCCGGAAAGCATTTCCGGAAGCTCAAGCAGCAGCAGGAACAGGACAGGGCCCGTAAAAAGCGCTTGAGCGATAAGATGGCATGGAATTGTCGAAAAGATTTTTCATGTACAGGATTGTACGGAATAAATGGAAGCGCTTCTGGGCGAGCATTGCGTTACTGTCGCTGGATGTTATAATAGTGCTGATACTCTTCGCTGTTTCTTTGGTGGGATTTGTCTGGATCGCGAAGTATATTTTTCTCGATCATAAGACAGAATTTGACGACAAGGCTTTTGCCTTCCTCAGCAGTTGGGTAAGCGATCTGAATACCAACATCATGAATTTTTTCACCTTCCTTGGTAAACACCAGTTCCTTATTCCGGCGCATATTGTTCTGATTGGCTGGTTTTTATTTATCCGGCGGCACCGCTGGTATTCCATTAAAGTGCCGGTGATCGGCGTCAGCAGTGCACTGATCATGTTATTCCTGAAAGACGTATTTCAACGCGAACGGCCGCTGATCCCATTGCTGGAACCCGTGGGCGGACTAAGTTTTCCCAGTGGCCACGCGCTCTGCAGTATGACCTTCTTCGGACTGTTGATTTACTTTACGTGGAAACATGCAAAGCACCCTGTTCTAAAATACCTGCTCACATTCGTATTTATATTCACGATACTGATGATTGGCCTCAGCCGTGTATACCTCCGGGTGCATCATGCAAGTGATGTGCTGGCCGGGTTCGCATTCGGACTGATATGGCTGGTGTTATCTCTGCGGATACTGAAATCTATAGAAAACCAGACGAAAAAGAAAGTTGCACCGGTTGTGGGTTATGGGGAAGCGCCAACGGTTACAAGTAATACACCGGTTTAGAACAAGGGATACCATTCCTGCAAGGCAGCTAAGCCTTTTTTCGAACCGCCGGCCGTGTGTGCTACAACAATACAATCGCAAACAGCAGAACGGTTACCAGGTAAAAGAGCAATTGCTCTTTCTTGATGGTAATGTTTTCCATGTCGGGTTTTATAGGTTTAGCAGGTGTTAACACCTGTAAGTTACGACTGGTGTTTCGATAAAAATGACCTTCTGGTCGATCAACGGTTGCGACTGTGATTAAATTGTGCGGATCAGCTTAAATTACCCCAAAGCAGCAAACCTTACTCAACAAGTATAAAAGCAGCCCAGTCGGCCACGGGGTAATCAGCGCTCATCATTTTTTGTGTGGAACGCAGCGCAGCAGCTGGTGTGCTGCCGGAGAAGAGTTCTTTATAGAAATGTTGCATGAATACGGCAGTGGGTTGATCCGGAACCTTCCACAGGGAAATGAGCAGGTGCCGGGCACCACCCAGTTTCAGGGCTCGTGACAGACCATCAACTCCAAGATTGTTTCTCAGGTCGCCCAATCCTGTTTCGCAGGCACTCAAAGACACTAGGTAACAATTGCGCAGGTCCGTATTTGCCAGTTCAAATCCAAAGAGGTAGCCATCCGATTCAAAATTTTTTCCCGGAGGAGTATTGGCATAGCTCATCGCGATACCACAGCGCATCATTGGGTTTTCACGGATCGCCGTGAGGTTATAGCTCTGCGAATAAAGCGTATTTACCGTGCTGCTGTCGAAATAGAAACCATGTGTAGCAAGATGGATGATATTGTAACCGGATAAACGCCTTCTTGCTGAATCAGGGAATTCATACCCTGTAACAGTATCTGTACTGATACCGGAACTCCGGAAAACCGGCAGCAGAAGGCCAAGCTCTGTTGCCGTACCCGGCAGGTAATTCCATTTAATGTTTTTATTCAGGGGTTTTAAACTACCTGCATACAGATCGCTGTCGTATCGCAGTGAACCCGCGAGCAGCGCTTTTGATTTCTTCAATAGTTCAACAGGCTTGCCTGACAGCACATTGCTTCCGGAAAGTTGCCTTATCAGCATGTATTCGAACAGGTTTTTACGGTTCCACTGCAGTGCGGCGATGGAAACACGATTGAGTAAACCATCCGGCACAACCAGCAATTCCCTTTTCCCTTGCAGGTATTTCCATAACGGCGTAAGAATGTAAGCTCCCAACCTGTCGATATCCCCCTTCCGGAATTTCGATGAAGCACTATCTGCTTTCCCTTTTATGTTAAGCCCCCTCGTGCCGGCAGTGTTCAGTAATCCCGACTGCGGTGAAGCAGAACGGTCTTTCAA